>NZ_JBHWWX010000029.1:0-54190 GCF_042730335.1 Rhodococcus sp. NPDC060084 | reverse complement strand
GGATGCCCGGTGCCGCCCCTCTTCGCTCAAAGCGGAAAAAAAACCGACTACTCGGAGGCCGAATCCTCGGTGCTCTCGGCAGCCGAATCCTCGGCATCCGCGTCGTCCTTCTTGGTGCCGAACAGCTCGCTCGTGTCGACCGACGCACCGGTGGTGTCGGTGACGGTCACGCGATCGACCACCGAGCCGAGCGCCTTGCCGCGACGCACGTCGGCGAAAACCGCGCCGAGCTGGTTGGCCTGGCTGATCTGCTGAATGAACTGCTCGGGCGGGATGCCGTAGCGCTGCGCCTGGAAGAAGATCCGCTCGGTCAGCTCCTGCTGCTCGACGGTGGTGCCCTCTGCCTCGGCGATCGCGTCCAGCAGCAGCTGGGTCTTCACGGAACGCTCGGCCGACTCGCGAGCCTCCTTGTCGAACTCCTCACGGCTCGAACCCTGAGCCTCGAGCAGCTTGTCGAGCTGGGCTTCGTCGTGATCGAGCTCGTGGATCGCGTCGTGGACCGCGCTGTCGACCTCGGCCTGGACGACCGCGTCGGGGAGCGGGATCTCGACGGTGTCGAGGAGAACCTCGAGGACCTTGTCGCGGATCTGGCCGGCCTGCTCGACCTTCTTGACGCGCTCGACGCGCTCACGCAGGTCGGCGGTCAGCTCGTCGATGGTGTCGAACTCGCTCGCGAGCTGCGCGAAGTCGTCGTCGGCCTCGGGGAGCTCGCGCTCCTTGACCGAGTTCACCTTGACGGTGACGACCGCTTCCTTGCCGGCGAACTCGCCCGCCAGGAGGGTGGAGTTGAAGTCCTTCGACTCACCGGCGGAGGTGCCGATGATCGCGTCGTCGAGTCCGTCGATGAGCTGTCCGGAACCGACCTCGTGGGACAGACCCTCGGTGGCGGCCTCGGTGACCTCTTCACCGTCGACGGTCGCCGACAGGTCGATGGAGACGAAGTCGCCGTTCTGCACGGGACGTTCGACGCCCTTGAGGGTGCCGAAGCGCTGACGCAGCGACAGCAGCTGCTCCTCGATGTCCTCGTCCGTGATCTCGACGGGGTCGACGGTGACGGCGATCTCGGAGAAGTCCGGCAGGGTGATCTCGGGACGCACGTCGACCTCGGCGTTGAAGACGAGCTCCACGTTGTCCTCGAGCTTGGTCACGTCGATCTCGGGCTGGCCCAGGACCTTGACCTCGTTGCTGGTCACAGCCTCGTTGTAGCGGGACTGGATGGCGTCGTTGACGACCTGCTCGAGCACGGCGCCGCGTCCGACACGGGCCTCGAGGATCTTGCGGGGCGCCTTGCCCGGACGGAAGCCCGGGATGCGCACCTGTCCTGCGAGGGACTGGAAGGCGCGGTCGAAATCAGGCTGGAGTTCCTCGAAGGGCACCTCAACGTTGATACGGACTCGCGTCGGGCTCAGCTGCTCGACGGTGCTCTTCACGGGACATGCTCCTTCTGTCGTGCTGTCTGGTCGGTCGTTCGTGTCACTACTGAGCGCGCTGACGCCGTTCGATCTGGTCGGGATGACAGGATTCGAACCTGCGACCCTCCGCTCCCAAAGCGGATGCGCTACCAAGCTGCGCCACATCCCGTCACCGGCTACCCCTAGAGCATCCCTGGGGACCCGCAGCAGAATCCTACGGCCCCCCGATTATGAAATCCAAAGCGAGGTTCGGTACAGTCTCATCCTGCACGGAGCGGACACCGCGGAAACGGTGAAAGCAACGGCAACGGGGATGTAGCTCAATGGTAGAGCCCCAGTCTTCCAAACTGGCTACGCGGGTTCGATTCCCGTCATCCCCTCCAGGGCAAACGTCCGCCGACCACCAGGTCGGCGGACGTTTTGTCGTTTCCGTCCCGGTCTGCGCGCCGGCGACGGCGGATCACCGTTTCGACTCGAATCCGCGATGCGCCACACAAGATCGGTGTCGCGGGCCGGATCGTGTGAGAGCGTCCCCACTGTGACCGACCGACCCGACCGCGACGGAACCACCGTTCCCGTGCCGCGTTCGGTCGTCGTGGCGGTCGTCGCCCTCGACGCCGTTCCGGACTGGGATCGCGTCACCGGCATGCTGGCACCGGGAAATCACGAGGCGCCGAGCTTCCGGCACCGGGTCGTCGACGTGCCGTTCGGGCTCGAAGCTCCGCGATGGGCCGGCGACCCCGATTCCGATCCGCCGTGGCACCTCGACCGGGTGTCCTTACCCCCGCACGCCACGTTCGCCGACGTACTCGACTTCGCGGGCACCGCTCCCCCGACACCGGCCGTGCGGCACCCTCTGTGGGGGCTGACACTGCTCGACGGACTGACGGGCGGGCGGTCTGCCCTGGTGATCCGATTGCATCACCTCGCGGCCCCCGACGACACGGGCGATCCCGTCCGGTCGTGGGCACGCTCGGCCACACGCGGACTGGCCCGCACTGCGACTTCCGTCGTGAAGACTCTTCTGGGAGAACCCGCAGACACCCCGGATGGGCGCCCGGCGTCCGACCACTCCTCTCACCGGCACTTGCCGTACCGGCTTCATGTGGTCGACGTTCCGCTCGCAGACCTCCGGGTCGCAACCGACCGGTCGAACTGCGGACTCGAGAGCGGCTTCGCCGCCGCGATGCTGCTCGCGTGCGCTGCATACCAGCACCGCCAGGGGCGTAAGGCCGACAACCTGCGCGCCGCAATTCCGGTGTCCACGAGCCACCCCGTCACGGTCGAGTTGCTCGACAGTGCTTCGAACCCGGAAGAACTGATGCGCCGGATCGAGACGGATCGCACCAGTTTTCCCGACGGCGCGGACTCACGTCCCGCGGGTGGCCGGGGATTGCGCGGAGAACCGGTGACCACACTGTCGAACAGCGAGGCGCTCTTCGGCGCGCACGACGTACTGACCGCCACCCTCCCCGGGTCGAGCGCGCCGCTCTACATCGGTGGCGCGAAAGTCGAGCGGTATTACGGTTTCGGCCCGACGCACGGCGCCGCGTTCAACGCGACGCTCATGTCGTACCGGGCGGGATGCGGGATCGGGGTCACCGTCGATCCCGTCGCGGTGCCGGATCGGGACGTGTTCGACGAATGCCTACGCATCGGAGTCGACGCTGTCGTCGGCTCGGCCGGCGATCCCGGCGTCGACCCGGCCGCTGGTCAGTCCGGCTGACACGTCGGGCACCAGAAGAGGTTCCGCGCACCCATCACCTTGTGCAGCACCGGGGTCCCGCACACACGACAGGGCTCACCGGTACGGCGGTACACGTACGTGCGGGGACGGTCCTTCGCATAGGAGGGCATCCCGTCGTCGTGTTCGGTGCGGACGACGTGCATTCGCCCGCGCTGCGCCCCCACTTCCATGAGTTCGACGAGATCGCTCCACAGCGCATCGAATTCGTCGCGTGTGAGATCGCGTCCGGGCCGACCGGGATGAATGTTGTGGCGGAACAACACTTCCGCGCGATAGACGTTGCCGACCCCGGCGATCACGGATTGATCCATCAGCAGCGAGCCGATCTGGCTGCGGGAGCGGCTCATTCGTGTCCACACCCGCTCCGCGTCGGCGTCCGGACGCAGCGGATCCGGTCCGAGGCGCGCCTCGATCGCGTCGACCTCACCCTCGGTGAGCACCTCGCACGCCGCAGGACCGCGCAGGTCGCTGCCGTGACGAGCACCGATCATCCGCATGCGGACCTGCCCCACCGGTTCGCCCAGCGGCAACTCCGTGTCGGTGAAGGCTCCGTAGATACCGAGGTGGACATGCACCGCGAGGCCACCGTCGTAATGATGGAACAGATGCTTGCCCCACGCGTCGACGTGGACGAGGACCCGCCCGTCGACTGCCCGGGCACCGTCCTCGAAGCGTCCCTGGGGACTGGACACCCGCACCGGCGCACCCGAATACCACTCGGTGTGCAACCGGGCGAGCCGGTGCAGGATATGTCCTTCGGGCACAGGTCAGTTCGATGTGCCCGGCACGGCCGGAGCCACACCGGTCTTCTCGTACTCGGCAAGAATGTCGATGCGACGCTGGTGACGTTCCTCGTTCGACCACTCGGCCGCGAGGAAGGCATCCACGATCGCGAGGGTTTCCTCGAGCGTGTGCATCCGGCCGCCGATGCCGATCAGCTGAGCATTGTTGTGTTCGCGGGCGAGGGTGGCGGTCTCGACGCTCCACGCCAGCGCGCACCGCGCGCCCGGGACCTTGTTCGCCGCGATCTGCTCGCCGTTCCCGCTGCCACCGAGCACCAGTCCGAGGCTTCCCTCGTCCGCAACGGTGCGACGGGCGGCCTCGATGCAGAACGCCGGGTAGTCGTCCTGAGCGTCGTACTCGAAGGCGCCGCAGTCGATCGCCTCGTGGCCGTTCGCGGTCAGGTGTTCGATGATCTGATTCTTACGTTCGAAACCGGCATGGTCGGCTCCCAGGTACACGCGCATGAGCAGAGTCTAACGAGTCCCCGGTGTGCGGACCGACGCCCTGCCCGGATGTGCCCGAAGACGCCGCGCCCGGTGCTTCGAACGCGTCTCGCGTCCGAAGCACCGGGCAGGCTCGGACCTCAGTCGAACGTCGGGTCCTCGTTGCGGCTGCGCTTGAGCTCGAAGAAGTGCGGGTACGACGCGAGTGCGACGACGCCGTCCCACACGGTGCCGGCTTCTTCACCGCGCGGAATCTTCGACAACACCGGTCCGAAGAACGCGATGCCGTTGACGTGAATGGTCGGCGTTCCCACGTCCTGGCCCACGGCGTCCATTCCCGCGGCGTGACTCGCACGCAGCGCCGTGTCGTACTCGGTGCTGGTCGCGGCGTCGGCCAGCGACGGATCGAGGTCGAGTTCCGCGAGCGCGCCGGCGACGACGTCGTCGAGGTTCTCGTTGCCCTCGTTGTGGATCCGGGTGCCCATCGCGGTGTAGAGCGGCGAGAGGATGTCGTCGCCGTACTTCTGTGCCGCGGCGATGGCGACACGCACGGGACCCCATGCGTCCTTCATGCGTTCGGCGTACTCCTCCGGGAGATCGCGGCCCTCGTTGAGCACTGCCAGGCTCATCACGTGGAAGCGTGCCTCGATGTCGCGCACCTTCGTGACCTCGAGAATCCAGCGTGAGGTCACCCAGCACCACGGGCACAGCGGGTCGAACCAGAAATCGGCGGTGTCCTTGCCGGTGGGGGTGGTCGAGTCGCTCACGAAGGTCTCCTCAGGATGGTCCGAACCCGGCGGTTGCCGCGATACGCCGTCCAACAGTCTGTCGGGCCGTATTCTTCCCCGCCCTGTCCGCACGGGCGACGTTCCGACGTCCCGACCATGGCGCTACCCCGATCATGATGGGATGGATGCCTGCCGACATCCCGTCGTGAAAAGGAGCTCTTCTGTGGCACCACCCAATCTCACCCGCGAGCAGGCCGCCGAGCGCGCCGCCGTGTTGTCCGTCGACAACTACAGCATCGAGCTCGATCTGACGGACGGAGCCGGAGCACCCGGCACCACGACGTTCCGCTCTCTCACCACCGTGCGCTTCGACGCGACCGAAGGTGCGTCGACGTTCATCGACCTCATCGCGAAATCGGTCACCTCGGCCACCCTCAACGGCGCCCCGGTCGACGTGTCCGGCTACACCGAGGACACCGGGATCGCCCTGACGGGCCTGGCGGCACGGAACGAACTCGTCGTCGACGCCGAGTGCCTCTACACCAACACCGGCGAGGGTCTGCACCGATTCGTCGACCCCACCGACGACGCGGTGTACCTCTACTCCCAGTTCGAGACCGCCGACGCGAAGCGGATGTTCGCGTGCTTCGATCAGCCCGATCTCAAGGCGACGTTCGACGTCTCCGTGACCGCGCCCGAGAGCTGGAAGGTCATCTCCAACGGTGCGGAGGTGCAGACGGCGGCCGCGCAACCGGGGCAGCACATCTTCCGGACGACACCGCGCATGAGCACCTACCTCGTCGCGCTGATCGCCGGTCCGTACGCGCAGTGGACGGACGAGTACAGCGACGCGCACGGCACCATCCCGCTGGGCCTCTACTGCCGCGCGTCGCTCGCGGAACACATGGATGCCGACCGCCTCTTCACCGAAACCAAGCAGGGTTTCGGTTTCTACCACGACAACTTCGGTGTGCCGTACGCGTTCGGCAAGTACGACCAGCTGTTCGTGCCCGAGTTCAACGCCGGCGCAATGGAGAACGCGGGGGCGGTGACATTCCTCGAGGATTACGTCTTCCGCTCCAAGGTGACCCGGTACTCGTACGAACGCCGCGCCGAGACGGTGCTGCACGAGATGGCACACATGTGGTTCGGCGACCTCGTCACCATGCGGTGGTGGGACGACCTGTGGCTCAACGAGTCCTTCGCGACTTTCGCGTCGGTGCTGTGCCAGGCGTCGGCAACCGAGTACACCAACGCGTGGACGACCTTCGCGAACGTCGAGAAGTCGTGGGCGTACCGGCAGGATCAGCTGCCGTCCACGCATCCGATCGCCGCGGACATCCCCGACCTCGCCGCCGTGGAGGTCAACTTCGACGGCATCACCTACGCCAAGGGCGCGTCGGTGCTCAAGCAACTCGTCGCCTATGTGGGGCAGGAACCGTTCCTCGCGGGGCTGCGCGACTACTTCCGCGAGCACGCGTACGGCAACGCCACTTTCGACGACCTGCTCGCTGCTCTCGAGAAGTCCTCCGGACGCGACCTGTCCGGGTGGGGAGCGCAGTGGCTCAAGACCACCGGGCTGAACATCATGCGACCCGATTTCGAGGTCGCCGCCGACGGCACGTTCACCCGCTTCGCGGTGGTTCAGGAAGGCGCCCTGCCCGGCGCCGGTGAACTGCGGGTCCATCGTCTGGCGATCGGTGTGTACGACGACGACGGCTCGGGCAAGCTCGTCCGGACCCACCGCGTCGAGATCGATGTCGACGCGGCCGAGCGCACCGACGTCCCCGAACTGGTGGGAGTGCCCCGCGGCAAGTTCGTGCTCGTCAACGACGACGACCTGACGTACTGCTCGGTGCGCCTCGACGACGAGTCGCTCTCGACGGTCCTCGAGCGCATCGGCGACATCACCGACTCGTTGCCGCGCACCCTCGTGTGGTCGGCCGCGTGGGAGATGACCCGGCAGGCGGAACTGAAGGCTCGGGACTTCGTCGCACTCGTGCAGCGCGGCATCGCCGCCGAAACCGAAGTGGGCGTCGTGCAGCGTCTGCTGATGCAAGCGGCCACCGCACTGGCAAGCTACTCGGAGCCGTCGTGGGCGAACGAGCGAGGCTGGCCCGACTTCGCGAACCGGCTGCTCGAGCTTGCCCGCGAGGCCGAGGCGGGATCGGATCACCAGCTCGCGTTCGTCAATGCGCTGAGCAGCGCGCAACTGTCGCCGTGGCACACCGAAGTACTGACCGAACTGCTCGACGCAGACCCGGCGTCGGTGGGACTGGACGGACTCGTCGTCGACACGGACCTGCGCTGGCGCATCGTCCACGCGCTCGCCGCGGCGGGCGAGATCGACAGTGACGGGGTCGAGTCGCCGTTCATCGACGCGGAGGCCCGCCGCGACGCCACTGCGGCAGGCGCCCGCCAGGCAGCTGCGGCACGCGCCGCCCGGCCACAGGCGGAAGTGAAGGAACAGGTCTGGGAGACCGTCGTGCACGACGACACCGTCCCCAACGTCACCGCCCGAGCCGTCATCGGCGGGTTCGCGCCGCTGGGTCAGAGCGACTTGCTCGCACCGTATGTCGCACGGTACTTCGCCGAGGTTCCGCAGGTGTGGGGGCGGCGCTCGAGCGAGGTCGCGCAGACGGTAGTGGTGGGTCTGTACCCGTCGTGGGCCGTCACCGAGGATGCGGTGGCAGCGGCCGACGACTTCCTCGCCGGGGAGCATCCGCCGGCGCTGCGCCGGCTCATCGTCGAGGGCCGCGCCGGGATCGTCCGGTCGCTGAAGGCACGCTCGTTCGACGCGTCGTGATCTCACACGGCATGTGAAACGCCTGTGGCCCGGTGCCGCACCCGGTCGTCGGACCGAGCGCGGCACCGGGCCACGGTGGCGGAGCGCAGAGACGGCAGGGTCGCCGGCGCCGCGAGACCGCCGAAACTACAGAAGCATCGAGACCTACGGTGCGATGATCGCGTTGGCCATCACGCGGACGGCACTGGTGATGCCGTCGAGCAGGTTCCCCTGGCCGAAGGACGCCAGCGCGGCGGTGACGCCGAGTTGCAGGACGCGATCCGTCGCGCGGGCGGAAGCCTCGCGTCCGGAACGGATCTCGATGGCCCGCTGATTGGGGTACACGGCGATCAGCACCGAGTTCTCCGCGTCGGGGGTCGCCGGCAGCAGCGCGTCGGTCTCGGCAGCCGGGTTCACGGCATCACCGATGTACACGGAGAACCGCACGTGGGTTGCCCGGATGGCATCGGTCAGCGTGTCGTCGAGCCGGATGAGGTCGCTGTCCTTGAACGGCGGTCCGGCGAACGGCTCGCCGAGCGGGCGAGCGCTCGAAATTCGGCCGCTCGTCGTGAGTGCCGCGCCGTACGGAAGAGTCTCCTGGGAACGGGCGGGAGTGTGGATCACGTCACCACTTGCCACTTGCGGTACCTCCGATCAGATCCGCCGGGTTACCGACGACATGTCCGTGATGGGCGTGATGCCCGGGGCGCGTCACTTCGTCCGTGGCGGTCCACAGCACCGGCTCGTACTCCCACTTCTGGCCGAGGGTGTACGCGGTATCGGACGGAACGGGGCCCGGGTATCGCTGCCCGGTCAGGGACAGACCGGCGAAGACCAAGATGATCAGCAGCGGAATGCCGACGAAGATCAGGGTTGTCTCGAGAATGCTCACACGCAAACGGTAGCCCAGGCACCCGGGAAAGGCCGCATACGCCCCTGATTCCGTACCGTGCCGTCAGGCGGCGCCCTCTCCCAGGTACGGCAGCCAGGTGGGGTGCAACTCCGGGAGGGTGGCGAGCAGGCGCCAGTGCCTGCCCTTCGGCGGGGTGAGAACGGCGCGCATCGTCCACCCGAGTTCGGCGAGCATCTTGTCTGCCTTCTTGTGGTTGCAGGGCGCGCAGCACGCGACGCAGTTCTCCCAGCTGTGCTCGCCTCCGCGACTGCGAGGCACCACGTGGTCGATCGTCTCGGCTTTCGCGCCGCAATATGCGCAGCGGTTTCCGTCGCGGTGCATGAGCGCCGCGCGGGTCATGGGTACCCGGGCGTGATAGGGCACCCGGACGTAACTGCGCAGGCGGATCACCGAAGGCAACTGCACCGACCATTCCGCTGAGCGGACGAACGGCGCGTGCGGGTCGTCGTGGACGGTATCGGCCTTACCACCGGTCATGAGAATGACGGCGCGCCGGGCCGGCAGCGCCGTGAGAGGTTCGTAGGTGGCATTGAGCAGCAGCACCCGTCGTTTGACCCAGTCGGGCACCGCCGTGCTGTCGCGCACCACGCGCAGGGTGTTGGCCCCCGGCGCCCCCATCGGGGCATCCGCGGGCGGGAGTTGTCGATGTGCGCTGCTGCGGTGCTTCATACGACCTCCGGAAGACTGGAAACAGTGCATCACGGATGGTCCCGAATCGCACCCCGAATCGGGCGACAGATCGAGGTCAGACGGGTGAACTTCCGGTGCGGGCACGCCGGGTGGGCGGTCCGCTGGGGATGCACCATGGGAACGGGCACAATGGACACCCGAGAGGGATGGTGAGCAGAAACCGATGAGTGACGAGCAGACCTTCTACGACGCAGTGGGCGGCGCCGAGACGTTTCGTAAGATCACGGCGCGCTTCTACGAAGAGGTGGCCGCGGACGAGATCGTCCGTCCGCTGTACCCCGAGGAAGATCTCGGCCCGGCCGAGCGGCGCATGCGCATGTTTCTCGAGCAGTACTGGGGCGGGCCGCACACCTACTCCGACGAACGCGGCCACCCGCGCCTGCGCATGCGGCACCACCCGTTCCGCATCGGACCGCTCGAGCGCGACGCGTGGCTGCGCTGTATGCACACCGCGATCGCCTCGATCGACGAGGAGACCCTCGACGACGCCCACCGCCGCCAGTTGCTCGACTACATGAACATGGCAGCCGACTCGATGATGAATTCGGCCGTGTGACGCCGTCCCGGGAACGGGTCAGCCCCTCCGCACGAGCGACCTGAGCTTTCCGGCGACGCGGAATCCGAAGATCAGCGGTGCGGGCATCACCCGATGCAGAATCGCATGTTTGCGGACGTACTCGGGAACCTCCCAGAGCGCGGACGTGCCGGCCCGGAACAGGGCCGCGTCCCCGGCACGGAGGATCCGCGGATCGGCGTCGTCGGAACTGACGATCACCGAACCTTCCACGATGTGGACGATCTCGTCGGCGCCGAAGTGCCATGTGAAACGGCCCGCCGTGCAGTCCCACACATGGGTGGTGGTGGTCAGGTCGCTCCCTGTCGACCATTGACCGCTGCGGGCCACCGGCGTCCCGTCGTGGATCCAGTCCGGGTCGATCGGATCTTCGTGAAGTTCCACGTCGTCGAGGGAGACAGCGACGATCGGCGTCCAATTCATGAGGATTGTCCTATCACGTGTGCGCGGTCACAGGAATTCGCTGCCACGGTTCGACCTGTCCACGCAGCGCGCATCTGTCACGATGACTCCCGTGGCCCGCCCCAGCGATGCGCCGACCGACGGTCCCGTCCCCGCGCGGGCCTGGTGGCGCGATGCCGTCTTCTACCAGGTGTATCCGCGGTCGTTCGCCGACTCGGACGGAGACGGGGTCGGCGATCTCGCCGGGATCCGCAGCCACCTCTGGTACCTCGAACTCCTCGGAGTCGACGCGCTCTGGCTCAATCCCGTGATGCGGTCGCCGATGGCGGATCACGGGTACGACGTATCCGACCCCCGCGACATCGACCCTCTCTTCGGTGACATCGCCGCCTTCGACGCGTTGGTCGGCGAGGCGCACGCGCGGGGCATTCGTGTCGTGATGGACCTCGTGCCGAACCATGTCAGCAGCGAACATCCCTGGTTCCACGAGGCACTCGCCTCGCCACCGGGAAGCGCGGAACGCAACCGTTTCCATTTCCGGGACGGTCGCGGACCGGGCGGCGACGAGCCGCCGAACAACTGGCCCAGCATCTTCGGAGGTCCGGCCTGGACCCGGGTCACCGAGCCCGACGGCACCCCGGGCCAGTGGTACCTGCACGTGTTCGCCTCGCAGCAACCCGATCTGAACTGGGCCGACCCGGATGTCGGCGAGGACCTCGAGAAGACTCTCCGGTTCTGGCTGCACGACCGGCACGTGGACGGGTTCCGCATCGACGTCGCGCACGGCATGGCCAAGCCCGCAGACCTGGCCGACCACGACGGCTGGGAGGAGAACGAACTCCTCGGACATGCCGCGTCCGATCCCCGCTTCGACAATCCCGAAGTCCATGCCATCCACCGGGCTATCCGGGAAGTGCTCGACGAGTATCCGCATGCGGTGACGATCGGTGAGATCTGGGTCAGCGATCACGAGCGGTTCTCCGCCTATCTGCGGCCGGACGAGTTGCACCTCGGTTTCGAGTTCCACCTGACTCTCGCGGGCTGGGATGCGAACGAGATCAAGGAAGCGATCGACAAGGGCTTCGCCGCTGTCGCCGGCACACCGGCGTCCCCGACCTGGACATTGTCGAACCACGACGTGGACCGGGAGGTGAGCCGCTACGGAGGCGGTGCGCGCGGCCTCGCCCGGGCCCGCGCCATGATCCTGGTGGAGTTGGCGCTACCGGGTGCGGCGTTCGTCTACAACGGAGCCGAACTCGGGCTACCGAACGTGGATCTCCCGGACGAGGTGCTGCAGGACCCGGTGTGGGAACGCTCGGGGCGCACCGACCGTGGCCGGGACGGATGCCGCGTCCCTCTGCCGTGGGAGGGCACGGCCCCTCCGTTCGGATTCACCGGCGCGTCGCAGTCGTGGCTGCCCCAGCCCGAGAACTGGGCCGCGCTCACCGTCGAAGCGCAGCTCGCCGACACGGGATCGACACTGTCGCTGTACCGGCGCGCCATCGAGCTGCGGCACGAACGTCCGGAGATCTCCGGCGACGACATCGGCTGGTACGGCAGCCCGCCCGGCTGTCTCGCGTTCCGGCGTACCGGCGGAGTGACGTGTGTGCTCAACGCCGGCACGGAGCCGGTCGTGCTCCCGCCGGGCACGGTGCTGTTGTCCAGCACACCGATCGCGGGCCGGCATCTCCCGCCCGACAGTGCCGCCTGGCTCGTCTGACCGGGCTACACCACACTCAGACCGAGACCACCGGTCCGGCGCAGATGGACGGACCCGTACCGTGCATCGAGGCGCAGCCACGTCGGGGAGGCGCGAACCCGGACCACCTCGGCGGGATCGATGCCCTCGACATCGCCGGAGTCCCGGCCCGAGGTGGGGACGAATCCCATTGCGCCCAGCGCGAAGACCATCCGCATGGGCACCCCCACCGTCGTGTCACCGCCGCTCACTTCCAGTACTTCCTGCGCGAGCAGCGACGCCGGAGGTCCTTGCGCGCCCTGCTCGCGGGTCACGGTCACGCCGCGGTGGGCGAGTTCGACGAGCACGCGGGCAGGGACGTCGTCGACGTGCGTGTAGCCGCCCTCGGGGGGCAGCGCACCGCGCCAGGCCGAATCCATCGCCCATCCCGGGTCCACCTCGGGGTGCGGACCCGACGCCCCGACGAGCGCGGCGCGCAGGCCGTCGGCGGCGACGCACGTGTCGGCAGGATCGACGGTGCCGCGCACGACCCGCGACGCGAGGACCTCGAAGCCGGTCTGCGCCCACACGCCGAGCACACCGTCGCCCCGGCGGCGCAGGCGTACGACAGCCGCGTCGTCCATGCGCAGCACATGGGTGAGGAAGCTGGCGAGGTCGGTGCGCTCGGCGGGCCCGTCGAGACGTATCGCGCGTTCACCGCGGCCCCGGCCGGCTGTGTCAGTCACGCCGCCACCGCAGCAGGAACTCACGTTCGTGGTCGTCGAGCCGCCGCAGCCGCTGGGTGTCGATGTCGAACGCCGCAATCTGGGTGGAGGCGATCACGGCCGGTGCGGAGTCGGCCGGAGCGCCACCGGGACGCACCTCGTAACCGATGGTGAAGTCGACCGCCCGGACCTTCTCGGTCCACATCATGATGTCGAGCGGGCCGTCCGAGTGGCGGAGTTGCCGCCGGTACCGCACGTGGAGATCTGCGATCACGGCACCTTCGCGCAGGCTCTGGGTGGGCCGGCCGTCGGCGAAGAGCCACGGGATGCGCGCCTCTTCGAGCAACGTCACCATCCGCGCGTGGTTGATGTGCTGGAAGACATCCATGTCGGACCACCGCACCATCACCTCGGTGTGGAATCCGAACTGTTCCCCCGCGCTGCCCACTCGTTACCTCCGATCGGATGCGCCGGTGCGCACCATGCTTCTGATCTGACGTGCCGCCACCGACAGGACGGCGAGGTCCAGGTTCCCAGACGCGAAGATCTCCTCGAGCGCCGCCCTCGCACGCACGAGCCTCGACCCGTTGGACAACTCCCAGTCCTCGATCATCTCCGCGGTGGTCTCGCCCGGCTCCGCCCCGGCGAACACGTCGAGCACCAAGGCACTCAACGATCCGTACAGGTCGTCGCGTAATGCCAAGCGGGCGAGGGAGTGCCAGCGGTCTCCTCGTTCGAGGGCAGAGACCGCACTGAGAAGGCGGTCGATTCCGAGATGCGCGTCGAGTGCGTAGTACAGTTCCGCGACCTCCTCGTCGTCCCGCTCGACGATGTCCGCGACGTCGATGACATCGAGCAGCGCGAACTGCACGAGGAGGTAGTACACCGCATCCGTGGGTTCGGCCGGCGCACCCCGATCGAGCACGGGCCGGGTCCTGCGGGCGAAGTCTTCGACGTGATGCCCCCGCACCCATTCGCCGACCCGCGGGGCGAGTCGTGCGAAGCGGTCGCGATACCGGCTGATCTCCGCGCCCACCGCGAGGGGTTGCGGCCGTGTCGAGAGCAGCCGCCGCGACGCGCGGTCCAGGACCCGACGCGATTCGAGGAGCAGGTCGTCCTCGACGTCGGTGGGAAGCCGCTCGCTGCGGACCCGGTCCCAGATCGCGGGCAGCCCGAAGATCGCGGTGACCGCGGCGTATGCGCGGACCGCGTCGGTGCTCGACGCTCCGGTCTCCTCGGTCAGCCGGTACACGAAGGAGATGCCGCCGTTGTCGACGGTTTCGTTCGCGAGGATGGTCGCGACGATCTGCCGGCGGAGCGGGTGCGCCTTGATTGCGGTGGCGAACCGATCCCGGAGCGCGGGCGGGAAATAACCGGGCAGGCGCGACGCGAACGTGTCGCTGTCGGGCACGTCGGTGGCGAGAAGTTCCTCGACGAGGGCGAGCTTGACGTGGGCGAGCAGCTGGGACAACTCGGGCGAGGTGAGGCCCTCCCCCGCTGTGAACCGGCGTGCGATCTCGGCGTCGTCGGGTAACGCGTCGAGGCGACGGTCGAGTCCGTGCTCGGCTTCGAGCGCGCCGAGGAGCCGCTGGTGTACACCGAGCAGCGATGGCGCGGCCGCTCGCTCGAGACCCAGGACATTGTTCTGCCCGATGTTGTCGGCGAGCACGAGTTCCGCGACGTCGTCGGTCATGGAGGCGAGCAGCGGGTTACGGTCTTCGGTCCGGAGTTCGCCGGCGGTGACCACCGAGTCGAGCAGGATCTTGATGTTGACCTCGTGGTCGGAGCAGTCCACGCCCGCCGAGTTATCGATAGCGTCGGTGTTGATCTTTCCGCCGGTGCGGGCGTATTCGATACGCCCGAGTTGCGTCACTCCGAGATTGCCGCCTTCGCCGACCACCCGTGCCCGCACACTGTCGCCGTCGACGCGCACGGAGTCGTTGCTCTTGTCCCCGACGTCGGCGTGGGATTCCGAGCGCGCCTTGATGTAGGTGCCGATGCCGCCGTTCCACAGCAGGTCGACGGGTGCGCGCAGGATCGCCCGGATCAGTTCGGACGGGGTGAGTTCGGTGACGTCGTCGGGCAGGGTGAGCACCCGGCGGGCCTGTTCGCTGACCGGGATCGATTTGCGGGTGCGTTCCCACACTCCGCCGCCCTCGCCGATCAGTGCCGGGTCGTAGTCGGCCCACGACGAGCGGGGAAGCTCGAAGATCCGCCGTCGTTCGGCGAACGAGCGAGCCGCGTCGGGCTCCGGATCGAGGAAGATGTGGCGGTGGTCGAACGCGGCGACGAGCTGGATGTGCTCGCTGAGCAACATCCCGTTGCCGAACACGTCGCCGCTCATGTCACCGATACCGGCGACGGTGAAGTTCTCCGACTGCGTATCGAGTCCGCGCTCACGGAAGTGCCGCTTGACGCTCTCCCATGCGCCGCGCGCGGTGATGCCCATCTCCTTGTGGTCGTATCCGGCCGAGCCGCCGGATGCGAACGCGTCGCCGAGCCAGAAGCCGTAGTCGGCGGCGACCGAATTGGCCAGGTCGGAGAACGACGCGGTGCCCTTGTCGGCGGCCACCACGAGGTAGGTGTCGTCGGTGTCGTGGCGCACCACCCGTTCCGGTGGGATCACCGTGGTGCGCGACCGATCGAGGTTGTCGGTGACGTCGAGCAGCCCGGAGATGAACCGGTGGTAGCACTGTTCGCCGCGCTCACGGACGGCTCGACGATCGGCAGCGGCGTCGCCGGTGGGCTGCGGCGCGTGCTTGACGACGAATCCGCCTTTCGCCCCGACGGGAACGATGACGGCGTTCTTGACCGCCTGCGCCTTGACGAGCCCGAGAACCTCGGTGCGGTAATCCTCACGGCGGTCGGACCATCGGAGACCACCGCGGGCGACGGCGCCGTACCGCATGTGCACGCCCTCCACATCGGGTGCGTAGACGAAGATCTCGAACTTCGGTCGCGGCTGCGGGAGTTCGGCGATGCCGGCCGGATCGAGCTTCATCGACAGGACACGGCCGCGGGCGGAGTCGTCGTCCGCGGGGACGAAGTAGTTGGTGCGCAGGGTGGAGCGGATCAGCGAGAACAGTCCCCGCAGGATCCGGTCGGGGACCAGTCCTGTCACGGCCTCGATCTTCGACGTGAGCTCGCCGGAGATGCGTTCTTCACTCTCGGATTCGGCAACCTCCGGATCGAATCGTGCCTCGAACAGCCGGACCAGCAGGACCGTGATCTCGGGATAGTCGAGCAGTACGCCTTCGATGTTGTGCTGACTGTACGGAAAACCGGTCTGCCGCAGGTATTTCGCGTAGGCACGCAGCATGACCGCCTGACGCCACACCAGCCCGGCGCGCAACACCAGTTCGTTGAATCTGTCGGTTTCGGAGTCGCCGCGCCAGGCGACGACGAACATGTCGGTGAAACGGCCCGCGAGCGTCGGGTCGGAGTCCAGAGTGTCCGGCGAGAGATCGCCCGGAAGCCCGAGACCGAAATCGTAGATCCAGCAATCGATTCCGTCGGACCGTGGAACCCGGTACGGGCGCTCGTCGATAACCTGGACGCCGAGGCTCTGCAGCACCGGAAGCACCCGGCCGAGGGTGACCGGCTCGTCGCCGACGTACAGGGTGAAGCGCCACGCCCCGGGTGCTGCGCCGTCGGACCGGCAGAGCCGCGTCTCGATCTCACCGACCCGGAGACCCTCGAGCACCACCAGATCGGAGAGAGCGCGCTCCGACGGAAAATCCTCCTTGTACGCCTCGGGCACTGCGTCTGCGTATCGCTGCACCAGTGCGGCGTCGACGCGGGCATCGCCGGCGGCGGCCTCGGAAAGCCGATCGGTCCAGTTCCTGCTGGTCGCCGCGAGCAGCGCCTGGATCCGGATGCGGTTCTCGTCGGAGGTGTCGATCTCGTGCCGGCCGCGCCCGGGGAACCTGATCGTGACGTGCAGGAGAGCCAGCTCCCCCTCCGAGACCCGCGCGGTGTAGTCGAGGACTCCCCCGCCGTACTCGCTCAAGAGGATGTCCTGCATCGCGATGCGGACCTTCGTCGTGTACCGGTCGCGCGGCAGGTACACCAGGCACGACACGTACCGGCGGTGCGTGTCGACGCGTACGAACAACCGGACCTGCCTGCGGATGTCGACCACCGACGTGACGGTGTCGTAGAGGGTGGCGGTGTCCATCGAGAAGAGTTCGGCACGCGGGATGGTCTGCATGATCTCGAGCATCGCCTGACCGCTGTACGACGAAATGTCCACGTGGGCACGGGCGATCACGGCACGCACCCGGCGGGAGATGAGCGGGATGTCGAGGATGTTGTCGTTGAGCGCGGTCACTGTCAGCACTCCGAGGAAGCGGTGCTCACCGACCACGCGACCTTCCGCATCGAGGACTGCGATCCCCACGAAATACGGATAGACCGAGCGGTGCACGGTCGTCGGCAGCGCCCCCTGGGTGAGGACCAGCAACGGCCGCCGGTCGGGGTGCGCACCGGGCGGCAACTCGAGTGGATCGCTGTCGGGGCCCTCGGTGCGCAGGACCCCCAGTCCGCTGCCCCGGACGGGGCGCGCTCGCACCACGCCTGATCCATCGGTGTCGACGAACTCGTAGCGCCGGTAACCGAGCATGGTGAAATGCCCGCGGGCGAGCCAGCGCAACAGATCGGCGGTTTCGGCGAGAACGGTGGCGGTGTGCTGCGGCGGCGGAACGACCGCGAGCGCGTCGAGTGCACCGGCGAGTTCGCGCTGCAGGGCGAGCATCGGTTCGGTGTCGGAGACGACCTGCCGCACTTCGGCCAGCGCACGGCGGAGTCCGTCGTCGATCTCGTCGACTGTGGGTCCGTCGGCTCCGAGTGCGAACTGCACGTGCATCCACGACTCTGCGATCCGGTGCACCGGATCCTCGTCGTCGACCGACGGGTTTCCGGGCGAGAGGTCGCGCAGCAGTCCCGCGTCGTCGCGCAGTGCCGAGAACTCCGGGTGCACCACCGCATCGACACCCACTCCGAGGCGGGCGAAGAGTGCCAGGACGGCCTCGACGAGGAGGGGCATGTCGTCGGTGACGATCTGGGCGGTCGATCCCAGTGGGTCGTCTCCCGGCGGACGAACCCGGATCGCCGCCGTGCCCGGCGCACGCTCGCGTCCCAGTTCGAGATGGGCGGCGGCCACTGCTTCGGGTGCGCCGATTTCCTCGCCCGACTGCTCGTACATCTGCACGAGAGTCGCCACCAACGACGAATCCAGTTGCGACGCAGTTGAATCCGCCATTACTTCACTCCCTGACCTGCTTGCCGGACAAAACCGAGCGCCGCGGACGGGCCCGAGTTCGAGCCTATCCGCGGCGCCACAGGTTGGGGGCCGGACACGCGGGCTGTCAGCCCGGCGCCGCGACCCGGTACCGGTCGAGGACCTCACGTTCGAGATCGCTCAGCGGCCTCGACCGATCGGTGTGGACGTCGAACCCGACGAGAACAGCGTCCCCGTGGGCACACACCACCCCGTGCCGGTCGAGGATCGTGTGGCGCAGCGTGAACGACGAGGTACCCACGTGCAACACGGCGATCTCGACATCGAGCGGGCCCGACGCATCCTTGATGGGCCGCAGGAACTCGGCGTCCATCTTGCGGACCGCGACGACGCCGCGCCCCGAGAGGTGGCTGACCAGGAACTTGATCCGCGCTTCCTGCATGTACTCGACGACTTTGGTGTTGTTGACGTGACCGAGCCGATCGGAGTCGGCCCAGCGCACCTCGAGCGAACAACGGAACGGCTCGCCGACGGTGTTCGTCCCGACACCGTTCGGCTTCGTCTCCAGACGATCAGTCACGAGTGAGCTTCCGGTGGGTGACGCGGTGCGGACGTGCCGCATCCGCGCCGAGACGCTCGACCTTGTTGGCTTCGTACGCCTCGAAGTTGCCCTCGAACCAGAACCACTTGCCTTCCTCGACGTTGCCCTCCCAGGCGAGGATGTGGGTACAGGTGCGGTCGAGGAACCAGCGATCGTGGGAAATCACGACCGCGCAGCCCGGGAACTGCTGCAGCGCGTTCTCGAGCGAACTCAAGGTCTCGACGTCGAGGTCGTTGGTCGGTTCGTCGAGCAGGATCAGGTTGCCGCCCTCTTTGAGGGTCAGCGCGAGGTTCAGCCGGTTGCGCTCACCGCCGGAGAGCACGCCGGCCTTCTTCTGCTGATCCGGTCCCTTGAAACCGAACGCGCTGACGTACGCGCGCGACGGCATCTCGTTCTGCCCGACCTCGATGTAGTCCATGCCGCCCGACACGACTTCCCACACGTTCTTGGTGGGGTCGATGTTGGAGCGGTTCTGGTCGACGTAACTCAGCTTGACGGTGTCGCCCACCTTGACGGTGCCCGAATCCGGCTCCTCGAGACCCACGATGGTCTTGAACAGCGTGGTCTTACCCACGCCGTTGGGACCGATCACGCCGACGATGCCGTTACGCGGCAGGGTGAACGACAGGTCCTTGATGAGCACGCGGCCGTCGAAGCCCTTGTCGAGGTGTTCGACCTCCACGACGACGTTGCCCAGGCGCGGAGGCGTCGGGATCTGGATCTCTTCGAAGTCGAGCTTGCGGTGCTTCTCGGCTTCCGCTGCCATCTCCTCGTACCGTCCGAGGCGCGCCTTGCTCTTCGTCTGCCGGGCCTTGGACCCGGACCGGACCCACTCGAGCTCCTCCTTGAGGCGCTTCTGCAGCTTCTGGTCCTTCTTGCCCTGCACCTCGAGGCGCTCGGCCTTCTTCTCCAGGTACGTCGAGTAGTTGCCCTCGTACGGATGCAGCTTGCCGCGGTCGACCTCACAGATCCACTGCGCGACATGGTCGAGGAAGTACCGGTCGTGAGTGACGGCCAGGACGGCGCCGGGGTACGACGCGAGGAACTGCTCGAGCCAGAGCACGGACTCGGCGTCGAGGTGGTTGGTGGGCTCGTCGAGAAGCAGCAGGTCCGGCTTGCTCAGCAGAAGCTTGCACAGCGCGACACGGCGGCGCTCACCACCGGAGAGGTGCGTGACCGGCTCGTCCGGCGGCGGGCAGCGCAGCGCGTCCATCGCCTGTTCGAGCTGCGAGTCGAGATCCCACGCGTTGGCGTGATCGAGTTCCTCCTGGAGGACGCCCATCTCTTCCATCAGTTCGTCCGAGTAGTCCGTCGCCATCAGTTCGGCGATCTCGTTGAACCGGTCGAGCTTGACCTTGATGTCGCCGAGGCCCTCCTCGACGTTCTGCTTGACCGTCTTCTCCTCGTTGAGCGGGGGCTCCTGCAGGAGGATGCCGACCGTCGCGTCCGGATCGAGGAAAGCCTCACCGTTGCTGGGCTGATCCAAGCCCGCCATGATCTTGAGGATCGACGACTTTCCCGCGCCGTTGGGTCCCACGACGCCGATCTTCGCGCCCGGGTAGAAGCTCATGGTGACGTCATCGAGGATGACCTTGTCACCGTGCGCCTTGCGCACCTTCTTCATCGTGTAAATGAACTCCGCCATGACGACCAGCGTATCCGCCCCGGCGGGATAACCCACATCCTGCGCGTCGTCCCGCCCGAGGGGGACCTCCGATCAGCCCGCGAACAACTCCGCGACGAACGGTGTGGTGTCCGGAAGCGACGCCGCCATGGTCTCCGAATGCCCCGTGGGATAGGTGGCGAACCGGGGTTGCGCTCCCCCGGCCCACAGGTCCGCGACCAGCTTGACACTCAACGGCGCCGGCACGACCCGGTCGTCGAGGCCTTGGGCGAGAAACAGCGGCCGGTCGTAACCGTTCACCGGAACTCCCAGGTAATCGGACAGGGCCGCCGGGAACCGGTCGTCACCGAGCGGTCGGGCGAGCAGGTCCCCGATCCCGACGCCGGTGTAGCGCGCGAGCATCTCGTCGTAACACAGCGACTCCGCCGCATCGACGACTTCCCGCCCGAGACCGGTGAGATAGCCGTCGAGATCGAGTCCCGGATCCGCCTCGCGCAGCCCAGCGAAGATGAACGCTCCGAAGGCGGTCAGTCCGTCGAGCGGAAGATCCGGAAACTCCGGGAAGCCGATCGGGAAGACCAGTTCGAGATTCGACGGCGCCCCCGTCGTGAGTGTTCCGCGGAAGTCGAGTTCGGGCGCGCGATCGGTGGCGGTATTCGCCGTGTGCAGCGCCGCGTGCCCTCCTTGCGACTGCCCGACGACCACCCAGCGCTCCGACAGCGACGGCTCCACCGCGCGCGCCGCACGCACGAGATCGACGATGCTGTTCGCGGCGCTCTGCCCGTCGAGGTATCGATGCAGGCCGTCGGATCCGAGACCCGGGTAGTCGGCCGCGACGACGGCATATCCCTGATCGAGCCAATGCTCGAGGTAGGCGGTGTCGCGTTCACTCCGCGGATTACGGGAGGGGGCGCAGTCGTCGGCGAGACCGGTGGTGCCGTGTGCCCAGGCGACGACGGGCCGGCCGCCCGCGGGAGGTTCGCCGCCGGGTACGAACACCACCCCGGTGGCAGTCGCCGTCTCACCCGAGCGCCACTGCGTCGTGTACGAGAGCGCACGAGCCGAGGCGGCTCCCGGCAACGACAATCGGCTGTCGAGCGGGGCCTCCGACACCACCGCTCCGGGTGCCGGCTGTGCGTGCGCTGTACCGGAGACGGCAACGGGCGCTCCGACGGCAAGAAGACACGCGAGAAAACCCGCGATCACACTCCCGACACGTCCGTGCGATGTCGTCTCGTCCGTCCCCCTGCGCGCAGTCACAGCGAGCACCATACGTGCAAACCGGGCGGACGGTATCGAAGATCGGTGCGGAGAGATTCCGGTTGGATGAGCGCCGCGCCGGGCAACCTGTGTGTATGACATCACATTCCTCGACCTCGTCGCCTTCCGCCGTGGAGTCCAGGACCGGGCGGGACGTCGCACGCGTCGTCACGGTGGCGGTGAGCGCGGTGATCGCCGTCGCGGGCTCGTTTCTCGGCTCCGGCGCGGTCGCCGGGACGCCCGTCGCCGAAGCGGCGGGCGGAGCCCTCGCGGCGGATGCGACGTCCGTTGCCCCCGGCGGCGCCGCGTTTTCGATCTGGACGCTGATATATATCGGGCTGATCGCGCTGGCTGTGTGGCAACTGCTGCCCGCCCACCACACCGACCCGCGGCAACGCACTCTCGGCTGGTGGATCGCCGCGTCGATGCTTCTCAACGCATTGTGGATCGGGACGATCCAGATCGATCAGGTCGGCCTCAGCGTGGTGGTGATCGTCGCACTGCTCGCAGTCCTGGTTCGCGTTTTCCTCGGGCTCACGGCATCTGCTCCGTCGAGCCGCCTCGAGGCTGTCGTCGTCGACGGCACGATGTTCGTCTACCTGGGGTGGGTCGCGGTCGCCACGGTCGCCAACACCGCGGCGGCCCTGAACTCCGCGGACATCGATCCGTTCGGGTGGGGCGCCGACGTGTGGGCCGTGGTGATCCTCGCCGTGGTCGCGGCGGTGTCGGTGGTGGTCGCGTTCGCCGGGCACGGACGTCTCGCGGTTGCCGCCGCCATGGCCTGGGGTCTGGGCTGGATCGCGGTCGGCCGCACCGCCGACGACGGTTGGAACTCGACACCGGCGGCGGTTGCGGCGGTGGTCGCCGCGGTCGTGGCGGTGGTGGCCGCAGTTGCCGTGCGGATCGCCACCGAACGGGCCCGCACGCGAAAGCCCGTGTGAGACCCGGACCGCAGGCGCTCCCGCGGGCCGCTAGCGCGCTTCCTGGTCCCGGCGGGCCAACTCCGCGAACATCGCGTTGTGCGCGGCGAGGTCGGCGTCCTCGTCACGATCCGCGGCCCGATCCACCCGGCGCGCAGTCCGTGTATCGCTGCGCGACCACTGCACGAGCAATGCGAGCATGACGAGCACGAGCGGGATCTCACCCGCCGACCACGCGATACTGCCGCCGACCTTCTGGTCGTCGAACAAGTCGTAGTTCCACGGCAGCGCGAGACCGCGGTAGTACGACTCGGCCATCACCGTTCCCATGCTCATGAGGGTGACGCCGAAGAACGCGTGGAACGGCAGCGAACCGAAGACCATGCCGAGTTTCGTGACCGGCTGGAGGTCGCGTGGCGACGGATCGACGCCGATCACCACCCAGTAGAAGAGATAGCCACTCATCAGGAAGTGCAGATTCATCAGCACGTGCGCGGTGTGACTGTCGGCGAAGGTCTCGAAGATGCCACCGAGATACAAGGCGTAGAAACCGCCGACAAACATCACGGACGCGACGATCGGGTGAGTGAAGAACCGCGACGGCGGGCTGTGCAGGAATTCGAGAATCCACTCGCGGGGCCCCGGAGGAGCACCACGGCCGGCCGGCTTGAACGCGCGCAGCGCCAGGGTCATCGCACCGCCGAGTGCCAGGAGCACCGGGGCGAGCATCGACATGGCCATGTGCGCGCCCATGTGCACGCTGAACATCGCGGCGGAGTACATGCCGACACCCGACGACGTGGCGACCAGCAGCACGAAGCAACCGGAGAACCACGCGATGCTCCGGCCCACAGGCCAGGCGTCACCGCGCTTGCGCAGCGTCCACAGGCCGATGGCGTAGGCGACGGCCAGGACGATCGCGAGGGTGCCGAAGATGAGGTCGAATCGCCACTGCCCGAAGAACAGGTTGGCGAACGACGGGGGCACCTCGAGGTTGTATCCGAGGGCCACTTCCTGAACCGTGGGCACGGCATCCGGGGCCGGCGGCGGGGTGCGGCCCAACCCGACGGCCAGGCCCACCGTCGCGGCGAGGACGAACGACTCGACGGCGGCGAACCGGACGAGGGCACCCCGGCTGGTCGGATCGGCTTCGAGCGCCGGAAGTGCCCGTCGCCGCTGCATCCAGCCGAACAGCCCGAGCACTACCAGCGCCACGATCTTGGCGATCAGGAGCCTGCCGTACGTGGTTGTCGTGAGGTCGTCGAGCGAGACCCGCACTCCCGCGTTGATCACGCCGGTCACAGCCATGACCACGAACGCGAGACCGGCGACGAAGGAGAACCGTCGCGCCGCGACGTCGGTGTACGCGCCGCCGCGCCACGAATGCGCGAGAAGTGCGAACAGGCCACCGGCCCAGACCGACGCGGCCACGAGATGCAGCACCAGGCTGTTGGTGGCGAGGTCGTGCGATCCGCCCGAGGACGAGTGGCCCGTCAGGGCGACCGGCATCAATGCCACCAGCGACAGCAGAAGCAGATAGGGCACCCACGACCAGCGCACCGCCATCCGGATCAGCAGCGCGGTGATCAGGGCGAGCACCGTCGTCCACGCCCAGGCCGACGCGGTCTCCACCTGGCCGAGCGCACTGAACAGGTTCTCCGGCCGGAGCGCCTCGGTGAACGACGCGCCGGAGGTGTCGGACAGGGTCAGCGGCACGAGCAGCGCGGCCGTCGCGGCCCACACCACCGCCGCGACGCCTGCGGTCCGGACCGCGCGGTACCCGTCGACATCGAGGACACCGTTCTTCTGCGGCGGCACCAGGAACGCCGCGAAGAACAGCGAACCGATCGTGATCACGGTCGCGATTTCGGACACCGCACGAACGGCGGGCAGACCGTACGTGGTCAAGGCCCCCGGGTCCGGGATGCCGAGCAGCACCAGCGCCTGCGCGGCGGACGCGCCGACGATCAGTGCCGCGACGATGGCGGCGAGGATGCCGAAGAGGACGAACAAAACAGACGGGTTCCCGCGTCCGGACGCGGGCACTGAATGCTGCGCGTCGGACGCGAGCTCGGGTGCTGCCATGCCTACCAGGGTAGGACCTCCCGAACCGTAACTACGACGCCCCGTCGGACATCACTGTGACGGCCCGCCGGGGATCACTCCGACGGGCACGTATCGAACAGTCGGATCAGAGTGTCGAAACCCAGGCGAGCCGATCGGTCGACAGCGAGAACGTGTCCTCGAACAGGACGACGTACGTGCCGGGAGCGGCACCGGCCCGGGCGTCGAAGCACACGTTTCCGGTTGCGGCGCCGCCCGGCGCGAGGCGGCCCGAATTGAGCATCGGACGGTCGGCGCCGAAGGTGGAATTGCGGATCGCGCCGCCGGCGTCCTGCACATGCCAGTCCATGTATCCGTTGAAGTCGTTCTGGTCCGTTCCGACGTTGACGATCGTCACCTCGCTGCAGAGGTAGCTGCCCAGTACGGAGTCGATGAGCTGGAGCGGCCCGACGGTGTAGGCGAGATCGTCGCGGGTGATGGTGGCGCCGGCCACCGCGGCGGTGTCGTGGTCGAGCTTCCCGGAGAATTCCGGCCCCCGATCGGCCACTACCTCGTCGCCGGCGGGACCGGATGTGACGGTGGCCTCCTTCTCGCCGCCGACGCTGGAGACCACGGCGACCGAGCAGGCACCGAACAGGAGGACGGGCACCCCGACGACGATCCAGGGCCAGATCCGGCGCTTGGCGCGCGGCGGCTGTCCGGACGGGTTCTGGTTCGGGTCGGGGTACGAGATGGGGTGCGTCATCACACTTCTCCTCATTGGTCTGGGCTGGAGATGCGGAGCGGGCGGTGCCGCTCCTCCGGTGTGAACAGCTCACCCGAGTTGCCCGGTCCGGCACCTCGTCCGATCGGACGGACCACCTCCTCCTTTCGGACCGATCGCTGCGGACCGTTCGGACCATGTGGGTGTGCCACGCGATTGCGTAGCGTGCACCGAGTGATGGTTACTTCCGCTCAGGGTCTCCGGCGTCCGGTGTGGCGCCGGCGTGCCTGGACCACCGGTGCCGTGACACTGAGCCTGTTCTGCACGTTGCTGACCCTGGGACTGTCGTCGGACTCGAACACGGTTCCCGAATGGAACTTCGCACTCGGGTTCGTGCTCGGCCTGGTCGCAGCGTTTGCTCTGGTGTGGCGCCACTCGAGCCCCTGGACGGTGCTCGCCGTCACGCTCCTCGGACCTCTGCTGTTCTCCACCGACGCCACCGCCGCGCTCATCGCGCTGTACGCCGTCGTCAAATCGGAACGCAGCGGACGACTTGCCGGAGCCGCCGGTGCCGTCTTCGTCGCGTGCGGTATCTCACTCACGTACGACGCGCACCGCACCCGCGACAACTCGGTACTCACGATAGGCACGATGCGCCCGGAGGACACCGCACCCAAGCCGATGTGGGAGGTCGCCTGGTGGATCCCCTTGCTGGTCGCGGCGGCGCTCGTCACGGTCGTGGTGGTGCTCGCGCTGCTCGAGCAGACCCGCTCGCAGCTGACCGTCGCCGAACGCGTGCGCGACCGCGCGACGGCGAAGACGGAATCGATCCACGACGAGATGATCCGTACCGAGGAACGAACCCGGATCGCCCGCGACATGCACGACACGCTCGCCGCAGGACTGAGCCGAATCTCCCTGTTCGCGGGAGCACTGCAGGTCGGTGGGGCCGATGATCCGCAGAAGACAGCCAATACGGCCGCGATGATCCGCAGTACCGCGCACGAATCTCTCGACGAGCTCAAGAGCATCGTCGGGGTGCTTCGTGGGACGGCGGGCGCGTCGCGGACCAGCGGACATCAAGGGATAGATGCCGTGGCCGATCTCGTCCAGTCCGCGCGCGCGGCCGGGCTGCACACCGTCTTGTTCACCGATCTCCAGCCCGGTGACGTCGGAACCGTGTCCGGCCACGTGACGTACCGGGTGGTGCAGGAAGCCCTCACCAACGTTCAGAAGTACGCGTCGGACCAGACGGTGCGCATCACCATCACCGGCGCTGCCCACCAGGGCATCCGGATCGACGTGCGCAATGGGCTCAGTTCGTTGCCTCCGACCGTGCCCATCGGCTCGCGAGCGGGCCTGACCGGTCTCACCGAGCAGGCCCATCAGATCGGGGGCACGCTCCGGGCCGGGGTGGTGGGCTCCGAGTTCGTCGTGGACTGCTGGGTGCCCTGGTCGGCCTGACGGGGATTCTGTAAGGGACGGAGCACGCCTCGTGTCGGGGGCGGGTCCTAGGCTCGACCCGTGCCCGCTGCTGCCGAGATGATCACCGTGCTCGTCGTCGACGACGACCCCTTCGTTCGCCGAGGCGTCACCGACATCTTCGCCGCGACCGACGACATCGTGGTCGTGGCCGATGTCGACGACGGCGACCGGGTCCCCCACGCCGTCCACCGGTTTTCACCGCACGTGGTGCTGATGGATCTGAAGATGCGCCGAGTGGGCGGCCTCGAGGCGACCCGGCAACTCATGTCGATGCCCCACCCTCCCCGCGTGATCGCCATGACGGCGATGGACGTCGACGATCTCGTGGTGCAGGCCGTCGCTGCCGGCGCGCACAGTTTCCTGAGCAAGGACGAGCCGCCGCAGACGTACCATCAGTCGGTGCGGGCGGTTGCTGCCGGGAACACACTGTTCAGCGCCGACTCGCTGCGCCGCATCGTGGCGCACCACCACGCGGCAACCCCGGCGCCCGCGGTGACGGACCTCACTCGACTGTCCGAGCGGGAGCGCGACGTGCTGCGCGTGCTGGCCACCGGAGCGTCCAACGCCGATATCGCGGGCCGCTTGTTCCTGAGCGAAACGACTGTCAAGACGCACCTTTCGGCGGTCTTCACCAAACTCGGAACCCGCAATCGAGTGGAGGCGGCTCTGGCCGCGTTCCGGGCCGGACTGGTCGCCTGAGTCCGTCGGGGCGTCGCAGTCGTTCCCACTTCCGCCCCGACCGCATACCGTGGGGTGAGCACGTGCGCGATACCGACGGGAGCACACCACCAGCCCATGGATGTGATCAACGAATTCATCACCGGTCAGGCGGCTGCGCTGTGGGTCTACCCGCTGCTTTTCGTGGTGTGCACCGTCGACGGGTTCTTCCCGCCGGTCCCGAGCGAGACGGTGCTCGTCACGCTGGCGTCGCTGTCGGGTTCGACGGGTCGGCCGTACCTCGCCGCGATCATCGTCATCGCAGCGGTCGGGGCGATCCTCGGAGACAACATCGCGTACACGATCGGACGACGGGCCGGCACGGACCGGTTCCGGTGGATGCGCAGCCCGAAGGGCAAGGCCGCATTCGCGTGGGCCCGCCGCGGGCTGGACAAGCGCGGCGCGGCGGTCATCCTCACCGCCCGGTACATCCCGATCGGCCGTATCGCCGTGAACATGACGGCCGGCGCCACTCGATACCCCCGCAAGAAGTTCGTGCCGCTGACCATCCTCGGCGGCATCACCTGGGCTCTGTACTCGTCGCTGATGGGCAGGCTCGTCGGTGGCTGGTTCGAATCCCAGCCGTTGCTCGGCGCAGTGATCTCCGTCTGTGTCGCGGTGGTCCTGGGGATCGGGATCGACCATGTGCTGCAGAGGGTCAAGGGCGGCGAGGTGGACATTCCGCGCGTCTCCCCGCCGGGGAACGGCACCGCACCGGAGGCCCAGGAGGACAACCCCGGCTCCGCGCGCAACGCGTAGAGGGGTACCCGCACACGGCTGGCCGCCGAGCCGTTAAGATTCTGGCCGCGCCTCCGTAGCTCAGTTGGATAGAGCAAGAGCCTTCTAATCTCTAGGTCGCAGGTTCGATTCCTGCCGGGGGCACCAGAATTAGTTCATTCAAACCTTCGTCCCAGGACGAAGGTTTGTTGTTTCTGCTCATTACCTCGGCTAACGCCGGTGCACATGGTTCGGCGGACCCCGTTACCCGTTCTTCAGTGTCGCCGATAGCTACGGGACCGGCGAGTGTCTTGAATGGCTCCTGCAGCGTAACCCGCACATCGTCGTCCTCGACGTAGATCTTCTCGAAGAATGCCTGGTTGTAAAGTCGACGCACGTGCGGACCAGCGGCCAAGTAGCCCCGGTAGCAGTGGGTCGCGTAGTCCAGCGCCCGCTGTAGGTTGGCTTCGACGTCGTCGATTGCCACGTTGGCAGCCGATAGCCGCTCCTCGATGGCCCCCAGTTGGCGAGCGATACGGTCCTGCTCACTCTTGAGTTGGTCAAGCGGCACAGCCCCGGCGTAGTGGGCCTGAAGCAGTCGGGTGCGCTCGGCCAGGAGCCGCTCTTTCTGGGTGGTGAGGTCCCGCCCTTCAGCCTCGATGCCCGCTCGCGTGGCCGCGATTTCGGCCCGCAGGCGGGTTTCGATTTGGAGCCGCACCTCCGGATCGAGCTGGATCGTCCGATAGGCATCCTCGACCAACTCTTCGACAACTGAGATGAGCACGGCCTTGCGCATGCAGCCGTTGCTCTTACTGTGGCGTCCTAGACAGATGAAGTAGGGGTAAAGCGTGCCGTAGCGGTTCTTGGACATCGTCACGATCAACCGGCTGCCACAGCCGCCGCAGAAGACACTCGACTTGAGGTAGTGCGGGTGCTCGCGGGAGCGCTCCCCCGTAGCCCGAGCGTCAAGCACCTCCTGGACCCGTGTCCACGTCGCGTCGTCAATCAGCGGCTGATGCCGACCCGGGTACTGGACGCCGCGGTAGGTCACCTCGCCTTTGTAGTACGGCGCCCGCAGGATCTTGTGTACTGAGTTGAGGGCAAGCGGCCCGCCCGGGGATCGTGTGGTGGGGCGCGAGGTGAGGCCCCGCGCTTCCAAGGCGCCAGCCAGGCGGCGTAGCGTCCAGTCCCCTGTCGCATACGCCTGGAAGGCCCAGGTGATGAGCGGGGCCCGGTCTGGATCGACAGCGACGGTGCGCACCTCGCGGCCTTCAGCGTTCAAGGCGGCGACGTTACGGTAGCCAAGCGGGGCTTTGCCGGGGGTGCCGCCGGTCTTGGCCTTCTGCTCCATCCCCTTGAGAACCTCGGTCGCCAAGTTGCGTGAGTAGAACTCAGCAATCGAGCTCATGATGCCGTGCAGCAGCATGCCGGAAGCCGTCTCATCGATATTCTCCATGGCCGAGACCAGCGTGGCGCCGCTCTTACGAATGGCGAGATTGATCTCGACATCATCGACGCGGTTGCGTGCCAGGCGATCCACCTTGTGTACCAGGACGTAATCGACGGGGTTTGCCGCGATGAAGCGCAGGAGCTTTTGGAGTTCCGGTCGATCCGCCGAGCGGGCTGATTCGCCGCGGTCAACGAACTCTTCCAGGACCACCGCTCCAATGGCCGTGGCCTTGCGGCGGTTGGCTTCGCGTTGTGCCGGGATTGAGTAGCCTTCCGGATCGCCATCCCGCTCGGCCTGCTCCTTAGTCGACACCCGGATGTAGGACACCGCCACCGCGGGGTCTGCCGGGTCGGTGCGTTGCGGGACGTTCATGTCAGGCTCCTTGCAGGGCCGGCGCGGCCCGGTAATAGCGGACTGTGGCGGTAGCGGTGGATGAGAAGCGGGGCGGACGGCAGCGGGCGGTGCGCTCAACTAAGCCGGTCTGGGCGAGACGGACCGCGATAGCTTGCTCCGATACCTGAAAATGGCGGGCGAGGTCGCGCGGACGCTGCAGGCCGTTGCCCCAAGCGCGTTTAAGGAGGCGCCGCGGCACCAGGAGGCAGCCCGCGAAGTAGTCGGCAGCTTGCTCGGCTTGGTCAGCTGCGGACACGGTGCGCGAGCCGGCATACAGTCGGCTAGCTGCACCGTGGTCGATAATGTGCTTGTACTCATGAGCCAGGGTGAAGCGCTGACGGGTGAAGCTCTCGGCACGGTTGAGCTGAATGATCCAGGCGTGGCCGTTCCAGAAGCTCGCCCCGGATACGGGCGCCTCGACGTACTCGATCTGGAGCTTCGGCAGCTCGGCAATCAGTTCGCTCGGTGTTGGTCCGTCGCTGATGCGGTGGAGCTCCAGCAGGCGGTTGGCGTGCAACTCGGCAATGCGTAGCGCCTCGGCAAAGGTGATGTGGTTGCGGGCAGGAATCACTGTGCGCAAGGAGGCCAGGACGCTGCGGTTCTCGTAGTGGTTGGCGTTGAGGTGGGTCATGGCGTCTCCTTTCACAGTGAATCGTTAGTTATTCGTCTTGCCCGGTCGACGGGCCAGCGGTGTGATCAAACGTAATGCCGTGCCGCTCGGCGACAGCGGCGAAGTGTTGCTCAATCTCGCGCACAGCATCAGCAGGCATGTCCTTGTACTTAGTGCGCAGGTACGGGGTCAGGGTGGGCAGTTCACCTTCGGGAATCCAGTCGGCGGCGGCAAAGAGGTCGGCGACGGGCAGCTCCAGCGCTGCAGCGATGGCACGTAAATTGTCGGGACGAGGTTGGGGAATTTCGCCTAGTTCGAGCCGGGTGACGGTCGCTTTGGCGACGTCGGCCCGTCGAGCGATTTCGCTAGCCGAGAGGCCGAGTTCACCACGTCGCGTGCGTAAGGTCTGCGCCAGTTTAAATGCTTGTTCTGGATTCATATTTCTTCCTCTCCAATTTCTATTCTTATGGTATTTCTCCCGTTCAATTCATTCAACGATTTTAGACATTTCCACAACGCAGAATGCAACAAAAGGAGAGGATCGCCTTAATTACGGGACGCATTTCAGTGGTGCGTAGCCGGTGGATGCCTATGGTCCTCTCGTCATCCGCCCCCCTCCTGGGACGCCCCGCTGTCGTGCGTAGTTGATAGATGGACGACGGGAGCAGGCAGTGAGGGAAACCTCGACCTGCCACTCCCGCCGTCCGCTCCCCTAGTGGGGAACACCGGGCTGACCGGGTGGGGTCAGACGTCAGCCGGCACTCTCACCCGCCCCTTTCCGGCTGGGACGCGTCGAGCTTGGAGACGTCGCGTCGGGCGCAAACAAGGCAGCGATCGCCTCGCGGCGCAGGGCGGCCTCGCGTTCGATGTCAGCGAGCGCCGTATCGGCCTTATTGGCAAGCTCCGGGGCGGACTTAGCGGCCTCAATATGAGCAACTAAGGCGGCCCGGAACTCGTCGGTGATGGTGCTGCCGCGCAGCTGGGCTATCAGACTCAGCTGGGCGTGCATTTCCGGCTCCAGCCGGATGGCCAGCGTCTTCACGCCGCCACCTTTGTTGGTTGGTTCGTCCGGAGCGGACATGGCTACCTCCTCGGTGTTGGTGCGGCTGGTGAACATCGGGATGATGCTCACTGCAACCGCAGGGCACCGACGAGGTCGTCCGACTAGCCAGCCGCGTGGTGGGGTTTGGCGCGGATCCGGGCCTCCGCCAGGGCGGCGAACTCACCGCTCAGTTCAATCCCGAGCCAGTCGCGCTGCAGCTGCTTAGCAGCCACCGCCGTACTCCCGCTCCCAATGAAGGGGTCGAGCACCAGGCCCGGTTCCCGTCCGGCGTTGCAGCCGCAGTCTGGTCCCAAGGCGGCGCGGGTGGCAGTGCCCCCAAGGGCGCGGATGGTCCGGCGGCGCCAAGGGATATGGCAGCGTACGCAACGGGCTTCCGGGCAGCCTGCTTGAATGGCGCGGGCAGCGAGGCTCACGGGATAGGTGGCATGGTGGTCGCTGCGGAAACTGCTGGTAGCGAGCTGCCAAACGTCACCAGGGTTCTTGCCGAGCGGGTGCCCGACTCGTCCTGCTGCCTTCATCTTGGCCAAGCCCGAGGCGTCATCACCATTAGGACCGCGCCAGGCTTCGCGCGGCCGCCTCGTCACGGCAGGCTTTCGGTGCGTCGGCTGGGATCGATGCGGCACGCGGATGGCATCGAGGTCAAAGAAGTAGCGCGGCGCGCGAGCCAGTACGTAGATGACCTCGTAGGTACAGGACAGTCGGTCGCGGACACTGGTCGGCATCGGGTTGGTCTTTGCCCAGATGATCTTGTTACGCACGATCCAGCCCTCGGCCTGCAGCGCCAGTACGAGCCGTTCGGGGGCCAGAGTCAGACTCTTAGCGGGCGCGCCTTGGTCGGTATGCGTGGCGTAGGTATCCCCGACGTTCAACCAGACGGTGCCGGTGGGCACGAGAACACGCCGAATCTCACGACTCACCGCCGCCAGGGCAGTCACCCAGTCGTCGACGTGAGGTTCCAAGCCGAGTTGCCCGTGGGCGCCGTAGTCGCGTAACCGGAAGTACGGCGGGCTGGTCAGAACCATGTCGACGCTCTCACTGGGCAGGGTGCGCAGGCGGTCAAGCGCGTCACCGACCAGCACCTGGTTGCGAGGCACCGAGCTCACGGAGTGCCTCCGGCGACAAGTGCGGGCAACTCACCGGGTGCGAGCACTCGGAATAGTTCGGTCGGCAAGCTTCGCTCGTTGGCAATGGCGGCGGTAAGAGCCGCGCGCCGACTCGCTTCTCTGATCAGCCAGACCACAATCGGGAAGACGCCGCTGGTCTGCTGCTCGACGCCGCTGCGGCGATAGGTCTCGTACTCGGCGCATTTGGCTAGCAGTCGCGGCAGGCTTTCGGTGCCAAGGTCCACCTCAAAGAACCAGCTGTCTTCAAACTCACTGGTTGCCGTGACGGCATAGAGGTCCGGCTTCAGGGTACTGAGGCCCCCGCCAAGGTGCGGATACCGGCGATGGCAATCCGGTTCCGTTGCTACTTGCAGTAGCTCGATTGCCCCGCTAGAGGCAGCCTGCCGCAGCTGCAGGTGCAGGTCGGCCACGGCCAGGGTGTGCTGCAGGAAATGTAGCGACGGTTCGAAGCTACGCCGCCGCGGACGCGCGCTGGACGACTGGCGAAGTAGTCGGTCGCCGACCGCGTCAAGGTGCCAGACGAAGGAGGCCGACCCGGCGCGGACACCTCCGACTCGACGCTGGACGGTTGCCAGGAGGCGGTCACGACGCAGCCGCGCCAGCACACGCCGACAGACGCGGGCTGCTGACAGGTCGCTGGTGTGATCGGTGAAATGGAAGGCTTGGACTTGCCTTGTGGTCAGGAAGCGGTGGGCGGCCACGGTGCCAAGAATGGCCCAGTCCCGGTCCGACAGGGAGTCACGAATGACGGCCACCCGGCGGCGCCCAACGCGGCGGCCGACCGAAGAGGAGAGACGAGACGAATCGTCACGAGTCGGCACCCCTAATGCACCGGATTTCGTCCCCACCTGCGAGGACGCCTCCCCGGTCGACCACCCGACCGGATGGCCGGCCGGTACACCGTCACCTGGGGCAGTTCGGCCCGTCATGACGTCCCCCGGCGGCGGCGTCCTAAGGCTGGTTCATCTGGTGGCACGTCGAGATGCAGAAGCTCGGCAAAGCTGGCTTCAATGGCAGCGCGCGGTTGCCCGAAGCGATCCCGGGACCGAGCCCGAATGTCAGTCGGATTACTACTTGGCGGCGGTGCGGGCAGTGTCATGCCCGAGGCCCACGGCTGAGCGGCGTTATCCCGTAGCAAGCTGGCGTAGACGTGATACGCCGGGAGTGCCGTGAAGTCCTCCGGACTGAGGACGGACTGCCCAGTGCACATCGCCTTGGCATCGGCGGCACTGAGCTGAAAACAGATTCGCGACCGCGCGTTGGCTTCAAAGGCGGCCCGCATTGCCGGGGACAGCTGGTCACGGTACTGGTGGGCTAGATGGAAGCCGGCGCCAAGACTGCGGGAGGTGGCCAGAGCGTCCGAGAGATCTGTCGGCAGGTGCAGGTAGTCCTGGACCTCGTCGATGTAAACCATCACTGGCGGCCGCTGATGCGCGGGAACAGCGGCCCGCTCACGGATTGCTTGCCATAGTTCGGCCAAAATCAGGGCGCTGAGCAGCTGTGCGGCCTCCGGGCCGAGGACACCCTTTTGGAGCGGGACTAGCAGGATCTTGCCCTCGGTCAGAACCTGACGCAGGTTGAAACGTGGACGGCGTTGGCCCAGGGCGGCGCGTAGCCCTGGTTGCAAGAGGGGGCGCAGCTTGTTTTGCAGTGGGGCCACGATTTGGCTGCGGGCCTCGTCGGACAGCCCCTCAAACCACTGCCAGAACGGGCCGGCTGCAATCGGGTCGTCACGCAGGGCGTGGGCCGTGGCTGCGCGCCGGAAGCCATGATGTGTCAGCAGCAACGGCAACATCACCAGGCTGGCGTCATCTCGCCGCGCCAACACGGTCAGGGCATTTTGCAGAATGTCGGCACTGCGTGGCCCGAGGGCGTCACCGTGGAGCGCATGCAGGACACCGAACACAGCGTCGGCACCGAGTTCGGGACGACGGCCGGCCGTCCGCATCAGCGGATTAATGCCGACCGGTGCCGTGTCGAGCGGATCGAACACCACCACGTCATCGCGGCGCTCCGCCGGTATACAGGCCAATGCGTCGCGAACTAGATCCTTCGGTTCGATCACCACCACGGGACGTCCGGCTTGCATATCGCTGACGATGAGGTTGAGGAGCAATGTCGATTTGCCGGTGCCGTTAGGACCCAGTACCCAGGTGTGCCGCAACGCATCTGTGACGCCATAGCCCAACTGCCCACTGACGCCCGGCGCCGTCGCCTGGGCAACGATCCGATCGTGCGAACTGGCGAGCAGCCGAGGACGGACCGGGCGAGGATGGCGCGGGGGCAGGCCAGGCAGTTCGCGGTCGTCGTCACTAATTGGCCAGCCAAGTAGCGGGCCGACCTCCTGAATGTTGAGCTGTAGTGGCCAGCGCCAGGGCGCGCGGGCGGTATTGAGGCCGCGTGGGTGTTCGGCAGTGATGGCAACCTGCACACCCGGGCTCTCTGCCGTACTCAGCGCGCCGAGCAGTTCGAGTAACAGAGTCTGGCGACGATCAGCAGTGACGGCGACCGCGCCCAAGCGAATGGTGAGGGCGAAGCCATGCTGGCCGCGTTTGGCCTTGATCGCGGCGCGCCGGTCGGCGTCGCGTTCAGTCAGTACGCCATAGCGCAACTTTTCGGTCCACGTTTGGTGGGCAGCGAGCTGTGTCGTCGGCACGGCCTGCGGGAACTTGCGGGGACCCAGGAGGGCCTGAATGACGAGCTGCTCGCTAGGCCGAACCCCAGAGAGCGCACTGAGGACCGCGCGCGTCGTGGCAGCGACGTCAGCAGGGCGCACAGCACGGTCACGATTCGTCAGGCGAATCCGGCGGACGGTTTGGACTGCTGTCCGTGGGTCCTTGCGGTCAATCACCAGGGCACCAGGCACGAGCTGCTCAATATGGCGGCGCAGGATGGCGTGATAGGCCTCCGGCGTCCCCGCCAGATAGCGCACACCCCTATGGTCGGCGCGGGCCTCCAGCGCAATCGGTGGGGTGAGACGATCAGTGGCGAGTCGCCGCAGGAGTCCGAGCGCGGTCTCCTCGGTTAGCACCGGCGGCCAGATAATCTCCTGCCACAGCAATCGGTCACTCGTCATCGGAGACCTCGTGGCTCGGCATGTTTTTCGCTGAGGGCGCCGGGTCGACAGCCGCTATAGCCTGGGCCGCCGCCTCGGCTTCAGCCTCAGCCAGCGCCTGAGCAATGACGGCGCGGCTCAATTTACGCAGATCGGGCGGTTGCCGCCGAATGGTGCGAATCGAGATACGGCGCTCGCGGCGTGCCTTCCCTGCATTTACTTTTCGTGTTCGTGACATGACTACACCTCCTTTTCTATGAATTGCCGCTAAGCGTTCAATTCGTTGATCGATTCTGTGTCTAGTGTGCGTTCAATTGATTGAACAGTCAATCACTTGCGCTCATTTCACAACAGCGACAGGAACAGCATTTCTCAAGGATGAATTGCTAATGTTTCTGAGCTGTCTTACCAGCGTCCGTGGTACCAGCGCCGTGCCGCAATAAGGCCGCTGCCAATAGCCAGTACACCGATCGCCGCCACTAAAAACGGCAGCAGCATCCGCAGGATTTGCACCGCGCAGTAAAGGGCGATAACCCCCACGAGCAGGCCGATGCACGCGCCGACCAGCCGATCGATCCACGACCGGGGATCACTGGAGCTCATTTTTGCCGCCACCGTTCGGGGGCGCCCCGGCGTTGATGTCCAGGATGAGCCGTGTCATATCAGCCTGCGCCTGCAGGGCGGCCGCCTCCAGACGGAGGACTGCGGACGTCGTTTGCTGCTGGATGCGGGCAACCTCACTCAAGACGCCGGCACACTGCCCTTGCGATTGATACCAGCGCTGGACAGGCTCGACTACCCATAGGCGCAGCACCTGGTAAAGAAGCCAGGCGGCGGCGAGGAAGGCCATCACCGCCAGGGCTAGAACCAGCCCAGCCCCGACGAAGATGGCGAAAAGGATGACGGCCATGACGACTGTCAGCCCGAGAGGAAGAACTGGGTGAGTTCCACGCCGACACAGCCGGCGTACTGGGCAGCAATCGGAGTCAGCTGCATGCGCAGCTCCGGATCGCCCGCGCTGAGAAGGTCAGCTTGGCGGTAGAGCATGGCGGTGGATTGCATGCCAACATTCGCGACCATGGCAGCCGCCTGCAGGCTGGTCGCACCAACAATGCCGCGGGCAATCTCAGCGTTCTGACGGCGGGCAAGATCCCGTTCTTCCACGCGTGTAAAGCTGGCGCGCGCTCCGCCCGCTTGAAGTGGTTGGTCTGGACGCGGGATGAGGTTTGTCATGTCATCGCCTCTTGTCTTGAAGGGGTGGGAAGCTGGCCGTTTGACCTGGCTCTATTCGATACGACACGCCCGGGTGGAAGCTGGCCGCAAGCCGGTAGACATCTGGCGATCCTTCGGGCACTATCCGGTCATGACGGCGCCGTTGCCGCTGCCGGACCGAGACGAGCTCGTTGCCGAGTTAGCGCGGCTTCGCGAACAAGGACTGGAGGCGGTTGCGCGCCTGTCATTACCTGCGCTCGATCAGGCTGCTCAACTCATCGGCACGTCGGTGGGCGGCGAAGCACCGCAGGAAGCCGTCGAGCGCATGCTGCAAGCAGCGCTCAACCGCTTCGAAGGTGGCGAGTTCCAAGATGCGGCTGAATACACCTTCGGACTGACGAAGGGGCTGAAGCACGCGTCTGCTACCGATCGGCGGCAACGCGCCGCCAGGTGTATGCATGTCAGTCCCGAACGATTCCGCAAGAGCTACGAGAAGCGCATTCTGCAGCAGACTGCTGAGGGCGTGCTCGCTGCTTGTCGCGAAGTTATGGCCAGACCAGTCGCAACGGCCGGAGTTGACGAGCCCCATCCGGCCGTAAGTCCCCCGCGGGGCCGTATTCGCCGATTTGGCTGGTGGGTGGCCGCTGGCATCGTCGTCGTCATTGCGCTCACCGCCGCCCTGCTGGTGCCGTCGGAGGCTGAGCAACTCGAAGCCCGCTACGACGGCAAGGACCCGCTCCTTAATGACCGACGATTCCTGCGGGCTCGTGAGTAGCAGTCAGCCGGCACACCCGGCACGGCCACGATTGACGGGGATCGATGGTCAGGTGGTCGGCAGCGTGGAGGTACGGACGTGGCCGGGATGTGAAGTGGTGTGGGGGCGTGTCTTGTGGAACGACAGTCCGGACACGCTCTTGCAGATCCCTGCTGAGTGGACGCTCCATGTGGTGACCCATCGACCAGCTACAGGGACCGTGGTGGCATTTTCAGAGCCGTCCGGCCCGACACCAGTCGAGTGGGTGTATGGACCAGCCCTTGCCACTGCTCGTGGCTGCGTCTATGTCGAGGCGTACTTCACGAACGGTTCACAGGAAACGCCGCACACCCAGACGGCTTGCGTGGCTCCGTAAGAGACAGTCGGGGCTGTTGGCGACGAGCTGTAACAACTGTGTCGATACCACCGACGTGTCCGGGTAGACCGATAAGCTCGATTCGCTCGGACGGCTTGACCAACCGGGTGGAGCAAATCATACCGCTGACCTGCTGAAATAGGCCACCGGCATGATAAAATTGAAAATGATATTCAACTGAAGCAGTGAAGCGCATGAGCGTTCACAGGAGAGCACGAGGAACATGTCACCGACCACCAAAGAAGCCCAGCGTGCAGAGATACATAAGACGATCTGGAGGATCGCCAATGATCTGCGTGGCAGCGTTGATGGCTGGGACTTTAAGGCCTATGTGCTGGGCATGCTGTTCTATCGGTTCATCTCCCAGAACCTGACCGCCTACATCAACAAGGCTGAGCACGACGCCGGCGCGATGGACTTCGACTACGTCCACCTCCCCGACGCCGAGGCCGAGTTCGGCCGGAAGGAGACGGTGGCCGAAAAAGGTTTCTATATTCTTCCGTCCGAGCTGTTCCAGAACGTACGCGAGCGCGCACCTCGGGATACGAACCTCAATGAGACGCTGGAGCGGGTCTTCAAGAACATTGAGGGTTCGGCGGTCGGGACGGACAGCGAAAACGACCTTAAGGGTCTATTCGATGACCTCGACGTGAATAGCTCGAAGCTCGGCAGTACCGTGGCGAAGCGCAACGAGAAGCTTGTGAAACTCCTCGATGCGATTGGCGACCTGCCGCTGGGGAACTTCAAAGACCACTCGATCGACCTGTTTGGTGACGCCTACGAGTACCTGATGCAGATGTATGCCTCGCAGGCGGGCAAGTCCGGTGGCGAGTACTACACGCCACAGGAGGTTTCTGAGGTGCTGGCGAAGATTACTGTCGTCGGCAAGACGCGCGTGAACAAGGTCTATGACCCCGCGGTCGGTTCCGGTTCGCTGCTACTGAAATTTGCCAAGGTGCTTGGCAAGGAGAATGTAGGCGGATTCTTTGGCCAGGAAATCAACCTTACGACCTACAACCTCGCGCGGATCAATATGTTCTTGCATGATGTGAACTACGAGAAGTTCGACATCGCCCACGGCGACACTCTGCTCGACCCACAGCACTGGGACGACGAGCCATTCGAGGCGATCGTCTCCAATCCACCGTACTCGATCAAATGGGAGGGTGACGCCAACCCGCTGCTGATCAACGACGAGCGCTTTGCCCCGGCTGGGGTCCTCGCACCCAAATCAAAGGCTGACCTTGCCTTTACGATGCACATTTTGAGTTGGCTGGCGGTTAACGGCACGGCAGCCATCGTCCAGTTCCCGGGTGTCCTCTACCGAGGCGGCACGGAACGAAAGATTCGCAAGTATCTTATCGACAACAACTATGTCGACGCCGTCATCCAGCTGCCGCCAGATCTCTTTTTCGGTACTGCCATCGCGACCTGCATCATTGTTCTCAAGAAATCTAAGACGGATAACGATGTACTGTTCATCGATGCCTCGGCTGAATTCGTCCGAGAGGGAACCAAGAATAAGCTAAGTTTCGCGAATCAGCAGCACATTCTCGACAAGTTCACGGCGCGTGAGGATGTCGCACACGTCACACGTCTTGTTGCGGCGAGCGAGATCATTGACAACGGCTACAGCCTCGCAGTTTCGGCCTACGTGCAACCCGAGGATGTGCGCGAGGAGATTGATATCGCGGCGCTGAATGCTGAGATCGCGAGTATCGTTGCGCGCCAGCAGGAGCTTCGCAACCAGATCAACACCATCGTGGAGGGTCTGGAGGACGTTCGGTGAGCCGCGTCGATGACCTCGTCTCGCAACTTTGCCCCGAAGGGGTGGAGCATCGCGCACTGCGCGACGTGGGGACCTGGTATGGCGGCGGCACACCCTCGAAATCCGTGCCTGAATACTGGGCCAATGGCACAGTTCCCTGGTTATCACCGAAGGATATGAACGTTGATATCATCCGCGCGACGGAGGACCACATCTCGGAGGAGGCACTACAGAAAACGACTGTCAAACTTGTCCCTGCAGGATCAGTCGCCTTTGTTATTCGATCCAACGTCCTAAGGCGACGCTTTCCAGTCGCCCTCGTGCCGTTTGAAGTGACGCTTAATCAGGATATGCGGGCGCTCGTCCCGTACGAGGGGATCATCGTCGAGTATCTCGCGCTGGTTTGCCGGGCGCGCGCGGACACGATCTTGTCAATTGCTGGCCGGATGGACGGTTCGATGGCAGCGATTCAGAGCGGTCGCCTCCTCGACTTCCGTATCCCGATTCCGCCACCGGAGATACAGCAGGAAGTCGTAGCGAAGCTGAGCCGCTTCGCAGAGCTTGAGACCGAGCTTGAAACCTCGATAGAGGCAGAGTTGGGGGCTAGACAACAGCAGCATTCCCGATCAATTGACGTTCTTCTTGAACGTGAAGCGGAGATGATAATCGAAGACTCTGTACCCTTAGGCGACCTAGTGGACTTCATCAACGGGAAGCCACACGAGCGGCTAGTTGTACCTGTCGGCTCGGTTGCACTATTGACGGCTCGGTTCATTTCGACGTCTGGAAGATTGGCGCGTTGGGTTAACCCTGAAAACGCCCTTACCCCAGCGCGCGTGGGGGACATTGCAATGGTCATGAGCGACTTGCCGAATGGACGTGCTCTCGCTCGGTGCTTCTACGTTGAGGAAGATGGGAAGTACACCGCTAATCAGCGAGTATGTCTTCTTCGGATTCGCGACCGGAAAAACGTGTCTCCACGCTGGCTCTATCACTTCCTTGACCGCAATCCGCAGATCCTGGCCTACGACAACGGACAGGATCAGACACATCTAAAGAAGACTCAGATCTTGGATGTGAAGGTACCGGTAATTCCGATTGCAGAGCAAGAACGGAAGGTTGTTGCCCTCGATCAACTTGATGCTAGTGCACGCGATCTCATGCTTGCACTAGAAAGTGAGCGAGAGGCACGCCGCAAGCAGTTCGAATATTATCGCGACAAACTCCTAACATTTGAGGAGTTGATGGCGTGAAAGAATCTGCGGCACGTAAGTATGACCCAATTGCGGTTTCTGCCGAGAGCACGGTCGTGGCTGAATACGCGCCGGACGCTACGGCTGAGGCGACGTATCAGTCGGAGGCGGCGCTCGAACGTGAACTGATCCGATTACTGGAGTCCCAGGCCTACGAGTACTTGCCGATAGCCTCCGAGGGACAGTTGGTCGCGAATCTGCGTACCCAGCTTGAGGCACTGAACCGCATCACGTTTTCGGACGCGGAGTGGCAGGACTTCTTTGAGCACAAGATCGCCGGCAAAAACGACGGCGTCGCGGAGAAGACTGTTCGCGTGCAGGAGGACCATGTCCAGCTTTTGAAGCGCGACGACGGTTCGACCAAGAACATCACGCTGCTCGACAAGCACGACATCCACAACAACCGCCTGCAGGTTATTAACCAGTACGAGATCGACCGTGGTGAAGGCGGTGCGAATTTTGCCAACCGCTACGACGTGACGGTGCTTGTCAATGGTCTACCGATGGTGCACATCGAACTCAAGCGCCGGGGTGTGGACATCCGGGAAGCGTTCAACCAGATCGACCGCTACCAGCGGGACAGCTTCTGGGCCGGCTCCGGCTTGTTTGAGTACGTCCAGTTGTTCGTCATTAGCAACGGCACCTTGACGAAGTACTACTCCAACACCACCCGCAGTCAGCATTTGAAGGAAGGCCAGAAGCCCGGTAAAGGCCGCAAGACGTCGAATTCGTTCGAGTTCACGTCGTGGTGGGCGGATGCCCAGAACAAGCCGATCCAGGACCTGACGGCGTTCGCGAAGACGTTCTTTGCCAAGCACACGCTGCTCCACATCCTGACGCGCTACTGCGTGCTAACAGCCGACCGGCTACTGCTGGTCATGCGGCCGTATCAGATTGTCGCTACGGAGCGGATCCTGCAGCGCATCGACATCGCGACCAACTACAAGCAGCTCGGCACGACTGCGGCAGGGGGCTACGTCTGGCACACCACGGGGTCGGGCAAGACGCTGACCTCATTTAAGACCGCGCAGCTGGCGTCGAAACTGCCGAGTGTCGACAAAGTGCTGTTTGTCGTCGACCGTAAGGACCTCGACTACCAGACGATGCGCGAGTACGACCGCTTCCAAAAGGGTGCGGCGAACTCCAATACCTCCACGGCGGTGCTCAAGAAGCAGTTGGAGGACCCGAACGCGCGCATCATCATTACGACCATCCAGAAGCTGTCGACCTTCATCAAGGCCAACAAGGGGCACGCCGTCTATGGCGGGCACATGGTGATCATCTTCGACGAGTGTCATCGCTCGCAGTTTGGCGACATGCACACCGACATTACAAAGGCCTTCAAGCGCTACAACCTGTTTGGCTTTACGGGTACACCGATCTTCGCTGCTAACGCCGGCACCGGCGGCAACCCCCAACTGAAGACCACGGAGCAGGCTTTTGGGGACAAGCTGCACACCTACACGATCGTCGATGCCATCACCGACAAGAACGTCTTGCCGTTCCGCATCGATTACATCAATACGATCAAGGTGGGGAACCCCGACGACAAACAGGTGTCGGCCATCGACCGTGAGAAGGCCCTGCTCGATCCGCGCCGTGTCAGCGAGATTGTCAAGTACACCCTGACGCACTTCGACCAGAAGACTAAGCGGTCCTCCAGCTACGAGCACTCAGTCGTTACTAACGTGGCCGCCTCGACCCGCTCCCGCCGCCAAGCTGAAGCAGTGCGCGAACGTAAGCGCGTACGGGGGTTCAACGCAATCTTCGCTACCGCATCGATTGACGCCGCCCGCCGCTACTACAGCCAACTTAAGCTGCAACAGGCGCAGCTTCCGCCAGACCAACGACTCAAGCTCGGCCTGATCTACTCCTACGGGGCGAACGACGCCACTGATGACGGCATTCTCGATGACGAAGCCTTCGATACCGATGCGCTACCAACCGATGCTCGGTCCGCTCTTGAAGACGCCATTAGGGACTACAACGAGCTGTTCGGCACCAGCTATGACACAAGTGCCGACAAGTTCCAGAACTACTACAAAGACCTGTCGCAGCGGCTGAAGAACCGTGAGCTTGACCTCGTGATTGTGGTCAACATGTTCCTGACTGGCTTTGATGCGACCACGCTCAATACGCTGTTTGTCGACAAGAACCTGCGCGCTCATGGCCTGATCCAGGCCTACTCCCGTACCAACCGCATCCTGAACGCGGTCAAGACGTACGGCAACATCGTCGCCTTCCGTAATCTCGAAGATGAGACCAATGCCGCCCTCGAACTGTTCGGCAACAAGGACGCCCGCGGCGTCGTGCTCCTCAAGCCATATGGCGACTACTACGGCGAGTATGCCGCCAAGGTCAACGAGCTGCTGACCTCCTTCCCACTTAGCGCGCCGGTCGTCGGCGAGACCGCCCAGAAGGAGTTTATCCAGCTATTCGGCCAGATCCTCCGGCTTGAAAACATCCTCACTTCGTTCGACGACTTTGCCGACAGCGAGATCCTGACTGCGCGACAGGGGCAGGACTACCGCAGCGTATATCTCGACCTTTACGCCGACTTCCGCAAGAACAAAGAGGCGGACAAGGAAGTTATCAACGACGACGTGGTCTTTGAAATCGAGTTGATTAAGCAGGTCGAGATCAACGTCGACTACATCCTTATGCTCGTACAGAAGTACCGCGAACGCTTTGGCGATGGGCAGGACAAAGAGATTCGTGCTGAGATATCCCGCGCCGTTGATGCCAGCCCAAGCCTGCGCAACAAAAAGGACCTGATCGAAGACTTCGTTGATTCCATTTCCGTCGATGGGGCGATCGATGAGGAGTGGCAGGCATTCATCGCAGCCAGGCAGAACGCTGAGCTGGAGTCGATCATCACTGATGAGAACCTCCGCGCGGAAGCCACCCGTGCGTTCATCGAGACAGCGTTTCGCGACGGTGCCCTTCGTACGACGGGCACAGCGATCACCAAGGTGCTACCGCCGACTTCTCGCTTTACTGCGAGCGGTGGGCATGGCCACAAGAAGCAACGAGTGATTCAGAAGCTCGGCGAATTCTATGAGCGGTTCTTTAACCTAAATTCTGGAGAGCATCGGTAAATGCAGGTCATTCGGAAGGCCCCACCATGCAGGTCGCGTCGCCTTGTCACGTCCAAACATTGGGACAAGCATGAAAATAAATAAATTCATTAAGGTTGATGATTTCCGCATCTTCCAGCAGTGGAGACCTACTGCTAATGCGTTTCGAGATATCAACGTTGTATACGCTAACAACGGCAGCGGGAAATCCACGCTCGCTGAGCTTCTCAATGCTTCCGCGCCGGTAGACGCATGGAGCAGAGGCGTCGTAATCGAGGTAGATCAGGGGGGTGGTCCTTATAATGCCACAGACCCAAGCGATCCGGTTCTGTCGCGAGTTATTGTTTTCAATAGGCGCTACGTGGAGGACGCTTTCGATTTTGATGCCAGTCACGCTCGTGCACTGCTGACACTGGGAACCAAGAATGTTACGCGCGAACGGGATCTCCGCGAGAAACGCAGTCTGCTGTTGGCGGAGCAATCCAAACAGCCAGCCTTAACTAAGGAGCGTAACCAGGCTGAAAGGTTGGCGCAGTCAATATATTCCGATTTAGGGCGGACGATCTCAGCCGCACTTGGGTCGGTTCATCAGTACAGCCCGAGATTATATAATGCTGGTTCGGTCAAGAAGTCGATTAGCAAAGCAATGACTATAGATACACTTGCGACGTTTGACGCGGAAAAGCATCTCGCGATTGTCCAAAATCCAGGCATGTCCCCAATAGCGCTTCAGCAAACAGAGTTCAGGGACATCCCCACCTTTGACCAGTCCCTTTTATCAAACCTACTTTCGGAGATCCCGACTGCGACAGCGATCCCTCGATTGTTGGAGCATGCTAACCACTCTTCGTGGGTGCAGACAGGTTTGGCCATACACGATGCAAATGATCATTGTTTTTTCTGTGACGGCGTAGTTACTAAGGCGCGACTTGACGAGCTTGGGCGTCATTTCGATGCGAGCACCAAGAATCTGCAGAAGCGTATCAAAGAATTTTTACAGGTTTGTGAGCGCGCAATCAACCTAATTGAACGATTTAAGCCTATGTTGCCAGACGAAAATTTGCTGTATGACGATTTGCGAGTCGAGTACAGCAAGCGAAAGCTGCAGGTACTTTCAGAGCTCGATCAGCTGAGTTCTGACTGGAAAGAAGTCAAGAGCGTTCTTGAGGAGAAGTACGCTAATCTTTTTGTGGCTCAGCCAGTTCCGCAGGACTTGATGCCAACGAAACCGGACCTCGCCGAATTCGTAGCGAAGCTGGATGAACACAACGCACGCGCCAAAGCCTACGCTGAGCATGTAGCGACATCTGCCACTCTGCTGGAGGCGTACTGGATTGGCTGCAAGCGCGCCGATATTGCTGCTGCCGAAGCTGCCGCTGCAACAGCGAAAGAACACGAAGACACGTCGCGTAAGACTGCCGCGCGCCTCGCGTCGGAGATTTCTGCACTAGAGCATGAGGAGCTTGATCCTGCGCCGTCCGCGGAGTGGCTTAATCACCGCTTAAGTCGTCTTCTCGGTCGAAGCGAGCTGCAGGTCAAGTTGGCGGGCGGAGAAAAATATCAGCTGCAACGACATGGCGTACCTGCACTTCACCTCAGTGAGGGCGAGAAGACTGTCCTGACTCTGCTCTATTTTATCAAAAGCTTATCCAGCCACAGCCGAACGCTCGCGGACTCGATTATCGTGATTGACGATCCCGTATCTAGCCTCGACGAAAACTTCACTGTCGGAGTATCAGCCCTTATTTGGGCTGAACTAGTGCAGCGTGACATCTGCCGATGCGGCAAGCCGACCCCTTGTAACTGCGGCGCGAGACCTAAGAGGGAGTGCGGTCAGTTGTTTCTCTTTACACATAATTTTGAGCTATTCCGGATATGGACTAACCAGCTCGACCGGCTTGATAGCGGCGCACGCAAAGCGGGAAGGAATTACAGGATCCTCGAACTGCGTACAAAGACGTCAACAAGCGCGACCGGATCACTGGAGCGTGTTCCCGAGTGGTACGAATGGGATGAAGCGGAAGGCTCAAAAACGGTTCGATCTAAACTCCGATCGGAATACCACTATCTGTTTTGGCGGGCAGCCGACACGCTTTCGTTGTGTACCAACCAATCGAGCGTAGTCGACGAGCTGGACGCGGCAGTTGTGTTGCCGAATGTCTGTCGGCGCCTGCTTGAAGGATTCTTGAGCTTTCGCTTCCCAGAAAAGATGGGAGACTTCAGGCAGCAGATGCGGGCAGCTATTGACGATATTGATGACGGTGCAACGAGGCAGCGTCTTGTGACGTTCTTGCACCAATACTCGCATAACGAACAAGTTGATACCACACGCGGTATCAACCGCCCCGAGTCTGTCGCTATATTACGCGCTGTGTTCGAGCTGATCCAAATTCAAGATCCCGCGCACTTCGAAGGCATGTGTCAGGCACTCGACATTAATCCGACGGCTGTGTTGGCTCAGTCGTGAATTCTAGGGTAATGCATCAGGGGGAGTATTTATGAGTTTTCGATTGCCGCATCTTGCAAACCAACTTCAAATTGAACAGTGGGCAGAAAAGTACGACGCACGAGCTGTCTTACCACAGCTCGTGCGCAAATTAATTTCAGACACCGTCCCGGGTATCCCCCGCCTACGCATGGAGGGTAATGAGCATGTTGACTTCGGCGGATATGACGGCGAGGTTACGTCTTTAGTGCAGACCCCGTTCGTCCCGAAAGGGGACAGTGTTTGGGAATTCGGGGTTAGTGGCGACCCCAAAGGTAAGGCTGACGATGATTACAAGAAACGTACCTACGAAGATTCTTTGGGAGTTGATAAGGCATCCACGACATTCGTATTCATCACGCCTAGGCGCTGGGCAAACGGTGAAAAGTGGGCGAAGGAGAAGAAGAACGAGAATCAATGGAAGAACGTTCTTGTTCTGACTGCTGCCGACATATTCGCTGCCTTAGAAAACTCACCTCGCACGCACGTGTGGTTCTCTGAGGAAATAGGTCTTATGGCCAACAGCGTCATGACGCTCTCTCGCTGGTGGAATGGCTTCAGTGGGGGTACTAGAGGATTACTGACTTCTGAACTTCTTGTTGCTGGGCGAGAACGACAGAAAGATGAGCTCCTTCAGCGGATTACTAGTGTAGACACCTCTCATATATGGCTGCGGGCTGAAACAGTTGACGATGTTTTAGCATTTTCCGTTGCCTCGATTCACACACTTGATGCAGAAGCACAGCAATCGATTCTTGACCGTGCTCTAGTAGTCTTTGAGCCTGGCGCGCTTCGCTATTTTGGTGATACGGAGGGCTTACTAATCTTGCTTCCGTTCGATGACTCGCTGGTGCGGCAGGCTGATTTAATCCATGGGCACCACATTATTCTGCATACAACCAACGATACGTTCGGCTCAATTCCTCTAATTAACGTACCGATAGTAAAGGCGAAGAAACTCCTTGAGGACGCCGGTGTGGGGCAAGATGACGCTGGCAAATGGGCAAAGGCAATTAATAAGAGTTTGCCCCTATTCAAGAGCTTGATTACAGGCACTACGGCATCAGCGGTTGCTGCTGCTCCAGCGGGCTTCGAGGCATCTGATATTGCAAGACGGTTATGGCTCCTCGGTTCATGGAATTTCGATATCGCTGGAGACGTGGATGTTATCGAGAAACTGACAGGCCAGTCGCTCGACGCGGTCCGGCAGGAGCTGAGCAAATGGTCAGTAGGCGCTGCTCCTATTTTTACTAACGTGGGCAATGCTTGGAAAGTATTTGATGTGACCGCCAGCTTTGCATCCGTTACTTCACAGGTAAACACTGACGATCTCCATCGCTTAGTTGTCACGATGCAAGATGTGCTTGGCTCCGTCAATCCCGCGTTGGACCTTCCAAGAGACCAGCGCTGGCGCGCAGGCATCGAAGGTAAGCGGCCTCAACACTCAAGCGACCTACGCAGAGGCTTAGCGCGGAGCCTTGCAGCTCTTCGAGCATACGGCGCTGACGTTGAGTCTTTGAGAGCTGGCCAGTCACTCGGAGCATGGGCACAGATGGTGGTTCGTGCGGTACTTGAGCGCGCAAACGCAGACCCTACTGGTCGACAGTGGGAGTCGCTGTTCGACGTATTGTCGTTATTGGCCGAGGCTGCTCCCGACTATTTTACAGAAGCTCTGGATCAGGCGCTCGCCACTGACGGTGCCTTACATGGCAGGGTTTTCACAAGTGATGCTGGCGATATGATGTCGCCGACTAGTCCACATGTCCATCTATTATGGGCGCTCGAAACTATCGCTTGGTCGAGCGATTTCTTCGGTGCGGCGGTGACCACTATTTTCAATCTCGCCGCTCAGGATCCCGGAATCAAAAACGGAAACCGTCCAATACACTCCCTAACAAATATTTTCCGTCCATGGCATCCGCAGACAGCTGCTAGCCTGAAGTCTCGCAATAGAGTGTTGGCTCGCCTCGTCAGAAAAGATGCCGAGAAATCGTGGCCGCTACTCTACTCGCTCCTACCTGACTCGCATGCATTTGCGTTGGAAGGTAGCGGGCCCGAGTTTCACGACTGGAAAATTGCGGCACAGGCTAAAACTACAATGGCCGACTATGTCTCTGCCGTTTCGGAAATTGTAAACTTATGCGTACAACTCGCAGGCGAGAAGCCAATTAGGTTCGTTGAGTTGGTTGACAGTTTAAACGAACTGCCCAGTAATCTACGGGAGGTCATCCTTAGCGCGGTGGAAGCCGCAGCTGATGCTGATCTCGGTGATGCTGCTCCAGAGGCGCTTTGGAAAAGTTTGACCGGCTTCACTCGTCGACACCGTGAATATTCAGAAGCGGAGTGGGCTCTCGATGAGTCCGTCCTGAGCCGGATTGATGAGGTAGCTGCGAAGTTCGAGCCGGCAAGCCGGGCGGATCGTGTCGAGTGGCTGTTCGAGCATACCCCTGACCTGGTCGACGTTCATTTGACCGATGACTATGACGCCTATCGGGCTGAACTGACACGTCGTCAGCTTGCAGCCGTCGAAAGTGTCTATGATGAATCTGGCCTAGAGGGAATCGCTGCTCTCGCACGCAGCGTACAAACGCCGTGGGCGGTCGGATACGGAGCGGCGTCATCTGACAAGATTGACTTTAATCTACTTACGTTTTCAGAAATGCTGATCGACCAAAATCGGTCTATTCGAATTTTTGCAGAGTCTGTAATCGAAACACGACTTCGGCGCGACACTGGTGCTGTTATATCGCTAGCTCAAAAGTGTAAAGACAATGCTTTAATTGCTGCACGGGTGTTGAGAACTGCCAGTAATCCTCCTCTGGCCTGGGAAGCTGCTGAAGCTATGGGTCAAGAGGTAGAAGCCTTGTATTGGTCAGAATTCGTCATCGAGGGCCGGGGACAGTACGAATACGTAAATGAAACGGCAAGTGAGCTTGGTAAGCATGGGCGCTATGCCCTTGCTCTCGATTTACTCGCCTTATACTCACGCAATAAGAATATTGCACTTGATGCCGACCTGATCGTTGAGTTGCTCAGTAAACTTTTGGACGCGGATAATGATCCGGACATCGATCGGCTATCATCTTATGATTTTGGCGCTCTTCTTTCGCACGTGCGTGAACGGGCGACACTTAGTCTTGAAGAACTAGGAATGCTGGAATGGCGACTACTGCGTGCGCTTGACGAAGATCCAGCAAATACCTTGGCAATTGAGCGACTTCTTGCGTCCTCGCCTAAATTCTTTGTTGAAATAGTAAGCCTGCTGTATAGAAGAAGTGATGGGAAGGAAGATGCCGGCCCAGGGGCCACTAGAGCCACTGAAGCTCAGGCCGGGAACGCATGGCACCTGTTCCAACGTTGGCACTTAATCCCGGGCACAGACGTTGAGACGGGAGAAATTAACGAGGTTGAACTTCGTACCTGGGTGTCAACGGCTAGAGAGCTCTTACGAGATGCGGGACGTTTGCATTCAGGCGAGGCGCAGATCGGTACGGTGCTTGCCTATTCAAAAACTGACGCCGACGGTACCTGGCCGAGTCTTCCTGTCCGGAATTTCTTAGAGGACGAAAGTAGCGAGGTGATAGACCGCCATTTTATGATCAGCATTAACAATCAACGGGGTGTTACGACGCGTGGTCTTGACGAAGGAGGTGATCAGGAAAGAATTCTGGCAGAAAGATACTATGCCTTAGCTTCGACCGTCACAGATGAATGGCCGAGAACGGCGAGGCTGCTTCGTCGAATTGCTGAAAGCTACAAGCACGAGGCCAACCGGGAGGACGAAAATGCGAAGCGCTTTCAAGAGGGATTTGACCAATAGTTTTCCTGTGATGGGTTGGGTTCTGTCGCGTCGAGGCTGAGCAAGTGCAACCTCGTGAAACAACTGGTGCATCGTTCAAGCACAAATCGCGAATACCTGGAATGGCGCTGCATGACCTTCGGGTGGTCGCATCGACAAGTCTGTATCCATGACCATTTCAGCGCCCGTCCGACTTCCACCGATCGGCTACCGGTTGCCGCATCGGCACCCCCGCCCGCTTCAGCGCCTTGCCAACCGTGCTCGTCCCTAGCCCCAGCTCCTTGCCGATCCGCACGGTGGACCAGCCGGCTTCATACAGTTCGGTCGCACGGGCGAGGAGCTGTGGCGTCATCCGCACGCGCGACCGCAGGGCAATACCTTCCCGGTGCAGGTGTGCACTGACTGTCTGACGGTGCATACCGAACTCCTCGGCAAGCTCGTAGACCGTGGCACCCTCTCGGTAGCGTCGGACCAACGCCTCGATCTCGTTCCGCTCAAGCTTGCGATTAGCGCGGGGTCGTGACACTGACGTGCGTCTTGCCAGTGTGACGTTCACGACACCGTCATCGGCCCGTGCCGCGTCCCCGACACTGTCGATCAGATGCCGAAACGGGGTACGTTGGCTTGAAAGGGATCCACGGAGGCGCACCACAATGCCGTTTCGCGACCGTGCCGGCTCGAGACCGTGCCGACCCGAGACCGCGTCCATCCGAACCTTCCACGAGCGTGCAGCCATTCGGATACCGTGAGCGTTGAGCATCGGACACCGACGGGCGTGCGGCAACGCGTTCCCTCTCTTCCGTCGACCGAGGCATCCACATGGTGCCCACCTCGCTCCCTCACGGCATCGGGGTGGACCGCGAGTTCGGAGGTAGTCGCATGTGCACAGCCGCCAACTACACCGCTGAGGATCATTACTTCGGCCGCAACCTGGACCTCGAATACTCCTACCACGAAGCGGTCACCGTGACGCCTCGGAACTTTCCCTTCGAGTTCCGAAGGGTGCCGCGGCAGGCTACGCATTACGCGATGATCGGCATGGCCACCGTCGCCGACGGTTATCCGCTGTACTACGACGGGACGAACGAGAAGGGTTTGAGCATGGCGGGACTGAATTTTCCCGGCAACGCCGACTACAAACCCGTTTCGGAGGAGGGCACGAATGTCGCTTCCTTCGAGTTCATTCCGTGGGTCCTGGCACAGTTCGACACCGTCGCCCAGGTGAAGAGTGCACTGACGGACGTACGCATCGTCGACACCGCCTTCAGCGCGGACTTTCCGCCCTCTCCCCTGCACTGGATCATCTCCGACCGCAACGAGTCCGTTGTGGTCGAGTCCGTGGCCGAGGGCCTGAAAGTTCACGACAATCCGCTGCAGGTGCTCACCAACAATCCGACATTCGATATCCAGTTGTTCAATATCAACAACTACATGAGTCTGTCGATCGACCCGCCCGAGCCGCATTTCTCGAAGGAAATACCGTTCGACGTGTACAGCCGAGGGCTCGGTGCTGTCGGGTTGCCGGGAGATCTGTCCTCGATGTCGCGATTCGTGAAGGCCGCATTCACGAAGGTGAATTCGGTGTCGGGCCGGTCCGAATCCGAGGCGATCAGTCAGTTCTTCCACATTCTCGGTTCCGTGGAACAGCAGCGGGGATGCGTTCGTCTCGGCGACAAATACGAGATCACCATCTACTCGTCGTGCTGCAACACCGACAAAGGTATCTACTACTACCGGCATTACGAGAACAGTCAGATCACCGGCGTGGACATGCACAAGGAAGATCTGGACGGAACCGAACTGGCGTCGTACCCGCTGGTCACCGAGCAGCAGATTCTCATGAAGAACTGACCGTGTCCGTGTGACCAACCCGTCGAGCCGATCTTGTGTTTGGGCTGCTGCGCTCGCAGCGTTCGAGGCCGCGTCCCGGACCCCGGTGGTGAACCGTCTCCGGGAGCCGGAATCGGGATGGTTCCAGGGCAGGGCTCCGATCTCGGGGACGGGAGCGCGCACCGTGCCGTCAGGTCTGCTCGGACATCCTCGGACCCCACGGACATACATCATTTCCTGGGCTTTTGTGGCCGGACACCCTTCAGCGCCGTGTGTTTCCGATCGCACCGGCAGACCGGGCTAACAGTGGATCGGCGGCACGTCCTATAGTTCAGATGTAAAGGCCGTGTTACAGAATCCTCACATAGTCAGGTAGGTAGCGTGTCGACTTCGGACCGCATCGCAGAGATTTACGAGCAGGTCAAGGCCCGGAACGCGGGAGAGCCTGAATTCCACCAGGCAGCTGCCGAAGTGTTCGAGTCCCTGCATGTCGTGCTCGAGCGCCACCCCGGCTACTTCGAATACGGCCTCATCGAGCGCCTGTGCGAGCCCGAACGCCAGATCATCTTCCGCGTGCCGTGGATCGACGACCACGGTCAGGTGCACGTCAACCGCGGGTTCCGCGTGCAGTACAGCAGCGTGCTCGGCCCCTACAAGGGCGGACTGCGTTTCCATCCCAGCGTGAACCTCGGCATCGTGAAGTTCCTGGGGTTCGAGCAGATCTTCAAGAATGCGCTCACCGGCCTGCCCATCGGCGGCGGCAAGGGCGGTTCGGACTTCGACCCCAAGGGCCGGTCCGAGCAGGAGATCATGCGCTTCTGCCAGTCCTTCATGACCGAACTGCATCGCCACATCGGTGAGTACACCGACGTCCCGGCCGGTGACATCGGAGTCGGCGGCCGCGAGATCGGCTACCTGTTCGGCCAGTACAAGCGCCTCACGAACTCGTACGAGTCGGGCGTGCTGACAGGCAAGGGCATCACCTGGGGCGGATCGCAGGTGCGCCGCGAGGCCACCGGCTACGGCGCGGCGTACTTCGTCGCCGAGATGGCGAAGCACGCCGGCAGCTCCGTCGAAGGCCGCACCGCAGTCGTCTCCGGCTCCGGAAACGTCGCGATCTATGCCATCGAGAAGATCCACCAGCTCGGCGGCACCGTGGTCGCGTGCTCCGACTCCTCGGGCTACATCCACGATCCCAAGGGCATCGACGTCGAGCTGCTCAAGGAGATCAAGGAAGTCCGGCGCGGACGCATCTCCGAGTACCTCGACGAGCGCGGCGACGCCGACTTCTACCCCGGCGGCAACATCTGGAACGTCCCCTGCGACATCGCGCTCCCCTGCGCCACACAGAACGAGTTGGACGAGGAATCCGCGAAGACCCTCGTCAACAACGGCGTCAAGGTCGTCGCCGAGGGCGCCAACATGCCCACCACTCCCGGCGGCATCGCCGTGTTCCGCGACGCCGGTGTCGGCTTCGCCCCGGGCAAGGCCGCCAACGCCGGTGGCGTCGCGACCTCCGCGCTGGAGATGCAGCAGAACGCCTCGCGCGACTCGTGGCACTTCGACTACACCGACGAGCGCCTCGCCCGCATCATGCGCGACATCCACGGCCGCTGCATCGAGACCGCTGCCGAGTACGGCAAGCCCGGCGACTACATCCACGGCGCCAATATCGCGGGCTTCGTGAAGGTCGCGGACGCCATGTTCGCACTCGGCGTCATCTGACGTTTC
>NZ_JBHWWX010000028.1:0-57287 GCF_042730335.1 Rhodococcus sp. NPDC060084 | reverse complement strand
CCATCCACAAAAGCGGATGATCGCACCAAATAATTGGCACTGACATTCATCGGCACACTGTTGAGTTCTCAAAGAACACGCACACACCATCACTCACGAATTTCACAACTCGCTCGTTCCGGGGCAACTGTTCCAGCCTAGATCCCGCACCACACAGACGCAAATCCGTGTCGCTTCCGAACCCAGGGGCAGTACGAAACCTTACCAGAAGATTTCGAACCAGATATTCAGGCGCTCTCGTCCAACCTCGTTTTCCCAGTCCCTGTAGGTCCGGGTCGGTGTCCGTGTCGCTCTGACCTGGATTAAGTTACGCGAGCACCCCCACAAACACCAAATCGCCAGGTCAACGCCGATTTGCTGGGAAGAACCCGCCAGTCGATGTGCCGGCGGCCCACCGTGGCCCCCTATAGAGAGGGCGATCTGTAGAGAAGGTGTCCATCTATAGGGAGACAGGTACAGCACCTCCCCCGGATTCCGGGAGACATCAGCAAGATGCCGAGCTCCGGGGCGTGATCCTGCGTCGGGTCACGGATGCCCCTACTACTCGAGTAACGTTCTCGCTTGAGTTGAGCGAGGAAGGGTGCCGTGACGTCGTCGGGGAACATGGTGGGGCTGTTCGCCGGAATCGGCGGCCTCGAGCTTGGGCTCGGGGAGAACGGGTGGAATACCGAACTCCTGTGTGAGGTCGACCCCGGTGCACAAGCGGTGCTGCGTGCCCGCTTCCCTGACGTTCCCCTCCATCCGGATGTCACCCAACTGCGTTCCTTGCCGCAGGGGACCGAACTGGTTGCGGCGGGCTTTCCCTGCCAGGACCTGTCCCAGGCCGGCCGTACCGCCGGCATCACCGGAACGAAGTCGAGCCTCGTGGACGAGGTGTTCCGTCTCGTCCGGCGCAAGAACGGGCCGCGCTGGCTCGTCATCGAGAATGTTCCGTTCATGCTCCAACTCAGCCGCGGTGCTGCGATGCGCCACATCACGGATGCGCTCGAAGACCTCGGGTACACGTGGGCCTACCGGGTGGTTGACGCTCGCGCCTTCGGCCTCCCCCAGCGCCGGCAGCGAGTGCTCATGGTGGCCTCCCGCACCGACGATCCGCGCGCCGTCCTGTTCGGGCAGGATGCCGGCATGCCGGTCGACGGGAACCCCGACCTGTTCCCGTGCGGCTTCTACTGGACGGAAGGTGTGCGCGGTTTGGGTTGGGCGGTCAATGCCGTGCCCACGCTCAAGGGCGGTTCGACTCTCGGTATCGCGAGTCCACCGGCCGTGCGACTGCCGTCCGGCGAGATCGTGACCCCCGGGCTGACCGATGCCGAACGACTCCAAGGATTCGACCCCGACTGGACCGCGCCTGCCACGCAGGCGGTGGGTGTCCGGACCGGACACCGCTGGCGCCTCGTCGGCAACGCCGTCAGTGTCCGGATGGCGACCTGGGTGGGACATCGCGTGAACAATCAGATCGACTACACCGCCGATCACGAAACTCCCCTCGAACCCGGCGATCCATGGCCCACCGCGGCATGGGGTTCTCACCGCAAAGCATTCCGCGTGCACGAATCGCAGTGGCCCGTCCACGACCCCTACGAGGACCTCGGCGGATTCCTCGACGATTCGCGTCTGCTGTCCGCTCGCGCGACCGCCGGCTTCCTCCGGCGGGCACGGTCGGGCAGCCTCCGCTTTCTCCCGGGATTTCTCGACGACGTGGAGAACCACCTCGACCGCATGGGCGGCTTCCCGCAGGCCGCCGCGTAGGAGGTCGCGATGCCTCCGTCCGACGAACTCCGGCCCGCACGACCGCAGACGGACGCGCGTACCAGCGCACGGATGAGCAGGCAACGCCGTCGGGACACCGCTCCGGAAGTGGCGTTGCGACGCGAACTGCATCGCCGCGGTCTGCGCTTCTATGTGGACCGGGCGCCATTGCCCGGCGTGCGACGCCGAGCCGACCTGGTGTTTCCTCGCCGACGTGTCGCGGTGTACGTCGACGGCTGCTTCTGGCATCGGTGCCCACTGCACGCGACCGATCCGAAGAACAACGCCGAGTGGTGGGCCGACAAACTCGCAGGCAACGTCAAGCGTGACCGCGACACGGATTCTCGCCTGGCCGCTGCGGGGTGGACGGTGATCCGGGTGTGGGAGCACGAAGACCCGATCACGGCCGCCACGCGAGTCGCGGAGGCGCTCACACCCCCGCCGGAATCACCCGCCGGTTCTCCTCTGGACGACTCCGGCACAGATTGAGCAGTAATTCGGATGCGCGCGCGGGCACGACCGCGCTTCACTGGAGTCATGGCCGAGCAGAAACGACGGATCCAGCGAGGCACCCGGCCACTGTTCAACGATTCGATGACCGGCAAGTCGGACTTCGTTCTGGTCATCGCCTTCGCTGCGCTCGCTGCGACGACGTGGTGGCTCCTGTTCTGAACTCGTGCGCCGACACCGTCCGGGTCAGGCCTTGGTGAGTTCCGCGTACCGCGCGATGTGGTGGTCCGCGGTACCGAACTCGTACTCGATCGCCGTCAACCGCTTGAAGTAGTGCCCGACCGCGAGTTCCTCGGTCATGCCCATTCCCCCGTGCAGCTGGACGGCGTTCTGCCCGATGAAGCGCGCGGCACGGCTGATGGTCGCCTTCGTGGCCGAGACGGACCGCGCGCGGACGAGATCGTCCGCCTCGAGGTGCATGACGGCCAGGTACACGGCCGATATCGCCTGCTCGAGTTCCATGTACATGTCGACCATGCGGTGTTGCAATGCCTGGAAGCTGCCGATCGGGTGACCGAACTGCCGGCGTTGTTTCGTGTACTCGACGGTGTCGGCGAGTACCTTCCGCATGATGCCGACCGCTTCTGCCGCCACCGCGGTGGTGGCTTCGTCGATCCCTTGGGACACCGACGGCCACGCGCCGCCCTCGTCACCGAGCAGAGCGTCCGCGGGGACGCGAAAACCGGAGAAGGTGAGATCCGAGGCGCGGCGATCGTCGATGGTTCGATACGAGTGCGTCTCCACGCCGGCCGGAGGGTTCGCAGGATCGAACTCGACGAGGAAGAGCGACACCCCTGCGGTGTCGCGGCGGTCACCTGCTGTGCGGGCGGTCACGAGTAGATGTGTTGCCAGCGGAGCGCTGGTGACGACGATCTTGGCTCCGTCGATCACCCACTCGCCGCCGTCCCGGCGCGCGGTGGTCGTCACGTCGTGGAAGTCGTAGCCGCTCGTCGGTTCCGTTGCCGCGAAGGCGGTGACCGCCTCTCCCGAGGCGATCGCTTCGAGCACCTCGTGTGCCCGGGGTCCGCCGGCGCGATGGAGCATCCCGCCCCCGAGGACAACGGTGTCGACATAGGGCTCGACGACAAGGGCGTGCCCCAGAGCTTCGGCCACGACCATCAATTCCACCGGGCCGCCGTTCATTCCTCCGACGTCTTCCGGAAGTGTGGCGCCGAGGATGCCGAGTTCTTCGGACAGCGCGCGCCACACGTCGGGTTGCCACCCCGCGCCGGTGGTCGCTGCCGTGCGACTCCGGGCCAGGTCGTACCGGTGTGCGAGAAACCCGGTGACCGAATCGCGGAGAAGCTCTTGCTCTTTGCTCAAACCGAAGTCCATCAGAGCCCCAATGCTGCTTTGGCGAGGATATTTCGCTGAATCTCGTTGCTACCGGCATAGATCGAGCCGGCGCGGTCGTTGAAATAGCGCAGGGGCGCTACCGCTTGCCAGTCTTCGCCACTGAGGTAACCGTCGGCGGGCGGTTCGTAGTCGGCGATCGGGCCGCCGGGCGCAGTGACGTGCGGTTGGTACACGCGCCCCCGTGGGCCGGCTGCCTCGAGAGCCAATTGCGTCAGCGTCTGGCTGAGCTCGGTGCCGAGCACTTTGAGCATGGATGACGCCGGGCCCGGGTCCTTACCTGCGGACAGCGCTGCGAGGGTGCGGTATTCGAGGATCTCCAGTACGTCGGTACGGATACGGGCGTCCGCGAGTCTGGCGGCGAACGCGGGATCGTCGACGAGCGCGCGACCGCCGGGGCCGGGTTGCCCGGCTGCCGCGACCGCGATGCGCTCTGCGAGGACCTGGAGTGCGGGCGCAGCAGCTGCTCCGCCTCGCTCGAACACCAGCAAGTACTTCGCGACGGACCAGCCGTGGTCGATCTCGCCCAGGACGTTCTTCTTGGGGACACGCACGCCGTCGAAGAACACCTGGTTCTGGACCTCTTCGCCGGAGGTCATCACCAGGGGTCGGATCTCGATGCCCGGCGAGGTCATATCGATGAGCAGGAAGGTGATGCCCTGCTGCTTCCGTTCGGTTCTGGTGGTCCGCACGAGCGCGAACATCCAGTTCGCCTCCGTCGCGTGGGTGGTCCAGATCTTGCTTCCGGTCACGACGAGATCGTCACCGTCGTGCACAGCCGCCATGCTCAGGGAGGCGAGGTCGGAACCGGCTTCGGGTTCCGAGTAGCCCTGGCAGAAGAAGACGTCACCGGTGAGGATTCCGGGCAGGAAGTAGTCCTTCTGTGCCTGAGTGCCGTACGCGACGATCGCATGCGCAACCATCCGGATACCCATCGGCGACAACGACGGGGCACCGGCGAGGATCGATTCGCGACCGAAGATGTAATGCTGCGTCTGCGTCCAGTCGCATCCTCCGTACTCCACCGGCCAGGCCGGCGCCGCCCATCCCCGCTCGTGGAGGATGCGCTGCCACTCCATGCTCGCCTCGTGGTCGGAGTACACGCTGGTGGCCAGCCTGCCGGCACGTCTCAGGTCGGGGGTGAGCTTCTCGTCGAGAAAGGCACGGACCTCGTCTCGGAAGGCGGCGTCGGCGTCGGACCACGCAAGTTCCATGTCTTCTCCCCCGCAGAGCGCGACCGCCAGCCGCCGGCTGATCGTGCGAATCGTCGTTAACTTCTAGGCACCGTCCCGGAATCTACTGTCGTTCGCACGGCCTCGTCAATACATCCTTTGGGCCGGTACCGGCGTCGTTTTGCTCCCCCACCGAACCCGACCAGCTCCGGGCGGGAAGTCCGCCAGGGGTGAGATGCCGGATTCACTCGCGGGCCTGTCGGCGCCGCACCGCACGTGACCAGTGGTGACTGCGGTCACAACATCCGGTAGAACAGTCTTCTGACAATGGAATAACTGCACTCTCCGATTGGATGATCATGACTCTTGCAGAGTGCCGGCGCACGGAGGTAGTCAGTTGAAGTTCTGGACCGGGACCGCATTCATGAAGACGACCGAAATGCCGGCGGTGGCGACCATGCTCGACCAGGCAGGGTTCCACGGCGTGCTCGTCTCGGACCACCTGATCTATCCGAAAGAGATGAAGACCGTCTACCCCGGGCACGAGAGCGGAAAGATGTTCTGGCATCCGGAGACGGACTGGCCCGACGCGTGGGTCCTCATCGGAGCCATGGCAGCCGTCACCCAGAACCTGCACTTCGGCAACAACGTCTACATCGCGCCGTCGCGCCCACTTCTCGAGGTCGTGAAACAGGTGGGCACCGCAGCGGCTATCTCACACGGCCGCGTGTCCATCGGCCTCTCCGCCGGGTGGATGCGCGAGGAATTCGAGTTGCTGGGCCAGGACTTCGACAACCGTGGCCCGCGCCTCAACGAGATGATCGAGGCGTTGCGCGCACTGTGGAAGGGCGGATGGGTGTCCTTCAAGGGCGAGTACTACGACATCCCCGAGATGACGATCGAGCCGCACCCGCCTGCACCCGTACCGATCCTGTGCGGTGGAGAATCCACTGCCGCACTCAAGCGAGCCGCCCGCTACTGCGACGGCTGGGTCGGCACGGCGTACACCATCGACGACGCCGAGAAGTGGATCGAGCGGATCAACGGTTACCGGCGCGAATTCGGACGTGAGAACGAACCGTTCGACATCATCCTCGGTCTGCGCGACCAGCCGTCCACCGAGCTGTACAAGCGGGCCGAGAAGATCGGGATCACGGGCGTGATGTGCTCGCCGTGGGCCAACTGGGAAGCCACCCATTCCGGCGACCACGATCACCTCCTCGGGACCGCGGAGCGCTACCGCGAGCCCATCGAGAGGTTCGCGGAGGAGATCATCGCGAAGCTGGTGTGACACGGCCCGCAATGCGAGAACACCCCGCCGGCAATGCCGGCGGGGTGTTCTTCTGCGTGCGCCCGAAGGGATTCGAACCCCTAACCTTCTGATCCGTAGTCAGATGCTCTATCCGTTGAGCTACGGGCGCAAGGTATTCAATTGTCGTCAGTGACGGTACACCAACTGGCGGAGGCGAGAGGATTTGAACCTCCGGTCCCCGGTAAGGGGGACAACTCATTAGCAGTGAGTCCCATTCGGCCGCTCTGGCACGCCTCCTCGGGGATTCGAAGCTCTCGAACCGCCGGGACGAAAGATTACACATGCACCGCACCGAAACGCAAAACGGCTGGTCAACGCAGGTGAGCGTCGAACCAATCGTAGATGCGGCGTCGCGCGTCGACGATCGCCGCTTCCGCGTGATCGGTCTCGGGATCGAGGGAGTCGTGCACGACCGGCGGCTCATCCGGCCGGTGGGCGAGCCCTTCGTAACTGACCACAAGCGCCGGTGCATCCGACCGGCCCGCAGCCTCACGCAAGGCTGCGACCTCCGAGGGCGGAGTCTTCGGGTCGTCGTCGCCGTACAGGCCGAGCCACGGCGCCCGGAGCGACCCGACGATGTCGACGAGCGATCGCGCACCGTGCTGCGTGGCCTGGACGATGCCGGGCGAGGCCACGCTCACGACGGCACCGACGGCCCGCTCCGCGGCGACATAGAGCGCGGCGGTGCCCGCATCGTCGAACCCGAGCACCCCGATCATGTCGGGGCTGATCCCTTGCCCGGCGATCCACCGGAAGGTCGCGTCCACGTTCGCGTAGAACTCGTCCCCGAACTGCTCGGCGTTCTCCGCACCACGAGCATCCTGTGTCGGCTCGGGCGCGACGACGAGCCACCGATCGTCGGCGAGCGTCTCGATGAAGTCGCGGAGGGCCCGCGGGAGTCCGTGGGAGCGGTGCAACACCACGATGCTCCCGCGCGGCCCCGAATCCGGACGTACCACTGTCAGCGGTACGTCCCCCGTACCACCGATCCGTGGCGCAGCATCATTGCTGGTTTCCGGCATGGTGTCCACGATGACACGCCCACCGGGTACCCGCACGGAATCGTCGGGAGCATAATCGGCTGGTGACCCCTCGGACCCGACCCGACCTCGCCTCGATCCCGGCCTACGTTCCCGGACGGACGTTTCCCGGCGCTGTGAAGCTCGCCAGCAACGAGACGACCGCCGGCCCGTTGCCCTCCGTGCGCGACGCCATTCTCGAAGCCGCCGCCGATGTGAACCGGTATCCGGACAACGGCGCCACGGCGTTGCTCGCAGCGCTGTCGGAGCGGCTGCAGGTCCCCGTCGAGAACATCTCGGTCGGCTGCGGATCGGTGAGCCTGTGCCAGGAACTCGTGCAGGTCACCTGCGAGCCCGGCGACGAGGTGATCTTCCCGTGGCGATCGTTCGAGGCGTACCCGGTGGTCGTGGCGGTCGCGGCCGCAACCGCGGTCCCCGTGGCGAACACCCCGGAGCACGGCCACGAGCTGAAAGCGATGCTCGCGGCCATCACCGACCGGACCCGCCTGATCTTCATCTGCAATCCCAACAATCCGACCGGCTCGCTCCTCGGGAAGAAGGAACTCGAGCAGTTCCTCGACGAAGTCCCGTCCGACGTCGTCGTCGCACTCGACGAGGCGTACTTCGAGTATGTGCGGCCCGCCTCGGACGACGACTTCGCAGACGGTCTCGACCTGGCGAAGAACCGCCACAACGTGGTTGTACTGCGGACGTTCTCCAAGGCGTACGGACTTGCGGGCCTTCGGGTCGGGTACGCGGTCGCCGGCCCCGAACTCACCGCGGCCATGAGCAAGGTGCACACCCCGTTCTCGGTCAACACGATCGCGCAGAAGGCTGCCATCGCGTCGCTCGAGGCCGCCGACGAACTGCTCGCGCGCACCGAACATGTCGTCGCCGAGCGTCACCGCGTGCGCGATGCGCTGCTCGACGCCGGCTACGACGTGCCCGAGAGCGGTGCGAACTTCCTCTGGCTGCCTCTCGGCGACCGGTCTGCGGCCTTCGCCGAGGCGGCGGCAGAGGCAGGCGTGATCCTGCGGAACTTCACCGGTGACGGCACGCGCGTGACGATCGGCGACCCGCACGAGAACGATCGGTTCCTCGCCTTCGCGACAGGACCGGGGCGGGCACTCGCAGGGCTCGCCTGACCTGTGACGAGACCCAACCGTTATCCCTAGGTATCGGTGACGTGACCCTGCGCTGACACACTCGGGCGGTTGATACGGACCCGACTCGGAGGCGCTGCATGGTTGGAGGCATGGCACGCCGTGCCCTGTCCGCCTGCGCACTCGCGGCAGTCGTGTGTGCAGGTACCGGTGTCGCACCCGCTGCTGCGGAACCCCCGAACGTGGTGCCGGTGCGCCTGATCGCCTTCGGCGATCTCCACGGCAACCTTCTGCCGCCGCAGGGACCGCGCAGTGAGGTCGTCAGGTCCGACGGAACCTCCGTCGCCGCAGGTGGGGTGGCGCATCTCGCGGCCTACGTGCGTCAGCTACGGGCACAAGCAGACCATTCGATGCTGTACGCCGTAGGCGACACGTGGGGGTCGTCCCCGCTCGAATCGGCGATGTTCCACGACGAGCCCACCATCGAGTTGCTGAACGATCTCGACGTCACGGCCGCCGCACTGGGCAATCACGAACTCGACCAGGGATACGCTGAGCTGACCCGTCTGCGTGACGGAGGCTGTCACCCCGACGACGGGTGCCGTTACGGCGAGACGTTCGAGGGTGCCCGCTTCCCCTTGCTCGCCGCAAATCTCACGACCGACGACGGGACGCCTGCCGCGCTGCCGTTCAGCATCAGCTATGTCGACGGAATCCCGGTCGGCACCATCGGCGTGCTTCCCAGCAACACGCCGGACTTCATCCGGTCCGACTCCATCGCGGGCCTTCGATTCGGCGACGAGATCGAAGCGGTGGACCGAACTGCCGACCTACTCGATTCGCTGGGGGTCCGCGCCGTCGTGCTGCTCTACAAGGGCGATATCGGCGCCGGTGGGCAGAACGACCCCTGCAATCCCGTCGACGGGCCGGCGAACGTCGTCGCCACCGCTGTGTCCCCGAAAGTCGATCTGATCGTCACCTCGGATGGTGACAAGCACTTCAACTGCACATATCCCGATCCGCTCGGCCGGCCACGGACCGTCGTGCAGGGCGCCTCGCACGGGCGCATCATCTCCGTCGCAGACCTCATGATCGACCGCGAAACCCGCGACGTACTGCGGGATCACACGCTGGCTTTCACCCAGGTCATCACCCACGACATCGAACCCGACCCACAGACCCAGCAGTTCGTCGAACGCGCAAGCGAAATGTCCGACGCGGTCGCCGGTCGCCGCGTGGGTTCCGCCTCGGCGGACATCACCCGAGAAGCGGGTCCCAGCGGCGAATCCGCCCTCGGCAACCTCGTTGCCGATGCCCAGCTCGCAGCAGCCCGATCAGTGGGAGCGCAAGTGGCACTGACGAATCCAGGCGGCCTTCGCAACGACCTCATCTGCGGAGAAAACGGAGTCGTCACGTACGGGCAAACGTATGCAGCACAGCCTTTCGGCAATCGCCTCCAAGTGCTCGAACTCTCCGGCTCCCAACTCGACGAACTTCTCGAGCAACAATTCCAGAAGACGGCGAACGGCAACGCCCTCGAATGGATTCTCGCGCCGTCACACAACTTTCGATACACGCTCGACCGGATCGCTCCTCCGGGCGATCGAATCCGGGACCTCACGATCGACGGGGAGCCGGTCGATCCCGAACAGCACTACCGCGTGGTGGTCAACGACTTCCTCGCGGAAGGTGGTGACGGCTTCGACGTCTTCACCCACGCCCGGCACCGAACCGGCGCCGGAGAGGAACTCGACGCTCTCAACGCCTATTTCGCGGCCCACGATCCCGTCGTCCCGCCCACAACAGACCGCATCCACATGCACTGAGCCGCGAACCTACAGTTGGAGAGCGGCTTTCAGCGTCGGCCACGCGGTCTTGATGTCGTCCTGCCAGTATGCCCACGAGTGGGTACCCCACGGCCGGTATACGACCTGCGCCGGAATATCGAGCTGCCGCAGGCGACGGTCGAAGGTCACCGTGCACGCCAACGTGCCGACTTCGAGCGGCGTACCGCCGGTCAACACTTCCTCACCCGAACCGAAGTCGTAGGGGCCTACGAGACCGTTGCCCGTACTGAGGAAGATTTCCTTGCCACGCAACCGCTCGGCGAGCAGGTACGAATCGTGTTCCTCCCAGACGGGGTCACCGGGAGGGCCCCACATGTTGTCCGGGTTCCCGCCCTTGTAGGCGACGGTTCCGCGCACCGAGTCGCGGGACGACTCACGCGAGGTATCGAAACATCCGCTCAGCGCCGCAACGCCTCGATACAGATCGGGGTGTCGCGTGATCAGGCTCATCGCCCCGGTCGCCCCCATCGACAATCCGGCGACCGCGTTGACCCCGTTGCCGTGGAACCGTGCATCGATGAGCTGCGGCAGTTCCTGCGTCAGAAACGTCTCCCACTTGTTGACGCCGAGCACCGGGTCGGGATTCCGCCAATCCGTGTAATAACTAGCCGTGCCGCCGATCGGGAGCACGACGTTGACGTTCTTGTCGGCGACGAACTCCTCGATGTCGGTGCGCTGAGTCCACGTGCTCTCCCTGAACTCGGACTCCTCGCCCGCGCTGACCCCGTCGAGCAGGTACAACGTCGGTCGAGGGCCGTCCCCGGCGGGATGGAGCACCTGCACGCGGACCACGCGCTGCATCGCGGGCGAGAACACTTCGACGTCCGTCCGCTGTTCGGTGATGACCGTCGCCGTGCGCTCGATCGCCGCGACAGGCGCCGGCTGGGCGTGCGAGAGCGACGGAATTCCTACTATCGACATCGCGACCACACCGAGCGCGGTGATGAACCTTTTCAGCATCGAGCTCCCCGTCCCCCGACGACATGGATCCTGATCCCAACTCGGCCGCGCATGCGCGGTCAAGCTCACTGGTAGCGGCCCTAGTCCCCTTCACCGAGATCGTGACCGGTCCCGGGCAGCGCGCAGCGCCGGCGGCGCCGGCTGGTGCATCCATGTTTCCCCGGATCGCGTGCGGGGAAACCCCTGGAACATGACCGTACTCGTCGTAGCCGGGAGCAACCGAGGAGTGACTCACCAGGTCGCGCAAGTGATCGCCGAGTCGCTCGGTACACGCGATATCGAGGTCACGTTGGGCGGGAGCAGCGATCTCGACCGCGTGGCGGAGTTCGAGGCGATCATCATCGGCAGCGAAGCCGAGAGCGGGAAATGGCCCGCTGCCACCGGAGATCTGTGCCGCCGTTACGCGGACGCCTTGATTCAGCAGCAGGTGTGGTTGTTCTCCGCGCCCGTGGAGGAGAACAGCGCCATCCGCGGCGAGGTGGAAGTGCCCGAACTCCTGGCGGCTCTCGCCGCGCGCGACCACAAGTATTTTCCGACTTCCGACACCGACGAAGTCATGACGTGGACGTCGCTCATCGCGGACGAACTCGAAGGAAACAGCTGACATGTCTCCGGGACGGCAAGTCCCTCAGACGATGAGCACGTAGCTCACTCCCGCTGTGATCGCGCCGAGAACGGCGCCGACCGTCACCTGTCCGATCGTGTGATGGTCGAGATGCACGCGGGACCAGCCACTGAGAACGGTGAGGACCAGACCCGCGAGCCACCAGGGCGACAGAGCGAGGGCCAGAACGACACTCACCCCGGCCGCGACTCCCGTATGAAAGCTGATCTTCCATCGGAAGATGCTGGTGACGACAGCCGCTGCCACCAAGGTGATCAAACCGGCGGCCGTGAACCCGACCATCTCCTGCGGAGCATCGGCGACGACCAGGGTCACCAACCCACCTGTCGTCGCCAGCAAGATCACGACGATCAGCGCGTGACGTTCGTCGAGCGTGGTGACATGGTGGTCACCGATACGCGATCGGCGCATGCCCAGGAGAATCGCACCCATCGGGATCACTCCCGCACACACGGCGACGAACACGCCCCAGCCGAGTGCACCGACCGCTGCGCCGAGAATCACAGACGTAACGATGTTGATCACCCACGGTGCACCCACCTCGGTCAGTACACGCGCAACCAGATCGACGGTGCTTCTGCGCGCACCTACATCCGTGTCGGTCATGAACCCTTTCCGTTCGTCTGCAACCCCGCACGCCCGTCCCGATGGGCACGTCCGGTGACGTCCTCCACCACAGCAAAAATCCCCTCACCTGCGCGAACAGGTAAGGGGACTGTGGCGGAAGCGGAGGGATTTGAACCCCCGTTGGTTTTACCCAAGCTCGCTTTCAAGGCGAGTGCATTCGGCCGCTCTGCCACGCTTCCGTCGCAAATCCTAACCGCATCCGCGCCCTAGTGGTCGGCGAGGGCTTCGTCGATCCGGCCGAAGATCTGCGCGAGTGCTTTGACCTGGCTCTTGGAGAGCCGGTCGATGAGGTTGTTGCGGACGGCGCGGACGTGGGTGGGGGCCGCTTCGGCGAGCCGCCGACGTCCTTCATCGGTGACCGATGCGAGAACCCCGCGACCGTCCTCGGGGCACGACCCGCGCACGACCAGGTTCTGTTCCTCCATGCGGCGGATCTGATGGGTGAGACGGCTGCGCGACGAAAGGACACCGTCGGCGAGTTCGCTCATACGCAGCGAGCCGTGCTCCGACTCGGACAGCAGGACCAGGATTCGGTACTCCGCCAGCGACAATCCGTGTCGCTCCTGCAGGTTTCGGTTGAGCACATCCATCAGGCGGGCGTTGCCGTCCACATAGTTGCGCCAGGCGGTCTGCTCTTCCGCGGTCAACCAGTTCGGCTCGTCCTGTTCGCTCGTCACCCGGAAAGTCTAAGGCGGACTCGGGCGCGAAGGTTCTCCCGGCGAAGCGACATGCGCGCCGAGATGGGATAACCACACCGCGGGCCGCACACGCTAGCGTCGGGGTCATGCACGCAATCGTCGTTACCGAACCCGGTGGTCCCGAAGTTCTCCGGTGGGCAAAGTGTCCCGATCCCACGGTCGGCCCCGGACAGGTCCTCCTCGATGTCGCAGCGACCGCCGTCAATCGCGCGGACCTTCTGCAGCGCCGCGGGCTCTACCCCCCGCCGCCCGGAGCCAGCGAAATCCTCGGACTCGAATGTTCCGGCGTCATCGCCGAACTCGGTGAAGGCGTCAGTGGCTGGAACATCGGTGATCGTGTGTGTGCGCTCCTGACCGGCGGTGGTTACGCCGAGCAGGTCGTGGTGCCCTCCGCCCAGTTGTTGCCCGTGCCGGAAGGAATGGACATCGCCGTGGCTGCGTCGCTCCCGGAGATCGCCTGCACGGTGTGGTCGAACGTGGTGATGACCGCGGGACTCGAACGCGGCGACGTGCTGCTAGTCCACGGTGGCGGCGGGGGTATCGGCACGCACGCGATCCAGGTGGGTAAGGCGCTCGGCGCCAAGGTCGCGGTCACCGCGTCGGCCGGCAAGCTCGAGCGGTGCCGGGAACTCGGCGCCGATCTGGCAATCGACTACCGCAGCCAGGATTTCGTGGCCGAAGTGCGCAACGCGTTCGGTGGCGCGGACGTGGTGCTCGACAACATGGGTGCGGCCTATCTGTCCCGCAACATCGACGTGCTCGCGCCGGACGGACGACTCGTCGTCATCGGCATGCAGGGTGGCACCAAGGGCGAGATGAACTTCGGCAAGCTCCTCGCCAAGCGCGGACACGTGATCGCGACGGGCCTGCGCGGCCGTCCGGACACCGGCAAATCGGGTAAGAGTGCGATCGTCGCGGCGGTGCGTGAACACCTGTGGCCGCTGATCGAGGAGGCGAAGGTGCAGCCGGTGGTGCACGCCGAGTTGCCCATCACGGAAGCCGCGCGGGCGCACGAGATGCTCGACAGTCCCGACACTGTCGGCAAGGTGGTGCTGCGGGTCGCCCGGACCTGACCGGTCAGAGGTTGCGTAGCTCGCGGACGAGCTGGTCGATGTCGAAGCTGGTGGTGTACGGGGCGAGACCGATGCTCACGGCACCGCCTTCGTCGCTCACTCCCAGGGAGTCGAGCAGCCGGCTCGTTCCGCGGGTGCTCGCCACCGTCTCGATTCGCCGGTCGGCCAGGTGTGCGGCGACCTTCTCCGCAGGTATGCCTTCCACGGTGAAGCTCAAGGTAGGCACCCGGCTGGGCGCCTTGCCCAGCACCATGACACCGGTGAGACTGTCGAGCTGCCGGAGCAGCCGGTCGAACAAGCCGTCCTGATAGTCCTGCATCGAGCTGATCGACGTCTCCAGGCGGTTCCGGCGGCTGCCGGATGCCGAGTCGTCCAGCGAGGCGAGGAAGTCGATGGACGCGGGCAGCCCGGCCAGCAGGCCGAACTGGTGTCCGCCGACCTCGAGTCGCTCGGGCCCGCGGGCATGCGGATCGAGCGACATCGCGGGCACGCGGTCGAGGTGAGAGGGATCGCGGAAGACGAGAGCACCGATTTGTGGTCCGCCCCATGCCGCGGCATCGATGCTGAGAATGTCCGCTCCCAGATCCTCCATGTCGATGTGGGCGTACGGGGCAGCCGCGGCCGCGTCGACGACCATGAGCCCGCCGACATCGTGGATAAGGTCCGCGACGACGCGCACATCGGGTGCCGAGCCGACGATCGACGACGCCGCCGTCAGTGCGACCAGCCGGGTCGTGGGCGTGATGAGTTCCTCGTACTGCCAGGTGGGCAGATCGCAGGTGTCGATCTCGATCTCGGCCCAGCGCACCTGGGCGCCGTACCGGCTCGCGACACGCAACCACGGTGCGATGTTGGCTTCGTCGTCGAGGCGGGAGAGCACCATTCCGGTGCCCAGGCCGAGCCGGGAGCTGAGCGCTTCCGCGAGCCACGCCAAGAGCACCGAATGGCTCGGGCCCAGCACCACACCTGCGGGATCGCCGCCCACGAGGTCGGCAACGGCCACGCGTGCGGCCTCGAGGATCGCGGCGCTGCGGCGGGACGACGAGTGCCGCCCGACAGCCGAGGACGACGCGTTCCGGAAGGCCGTCGACACCATGCGCGACACCGCGTCCGGGATCTGCATTCCCGCGCGCGGATCGAGGTGAACCCAGCCGTCGCCGAGCGAGGGGATGAGCCCCCGGATCCGGGCAACGTCGTAAGCCATGGCTGACACTCTAAAACCCTGTGTCAATTGTGGTCGTCGGCGCCGGGGTATAGCGGACTCGCGCGCCCGGAATCCTGCCCCGGCTCACCGGAGCGCTCCCTCGCGGCCGCGAACTTTTCCCGCCGGGAAAGGGCGTGCCCGCGACGGTTGTCGGCGTGAGGGGACAGAATGGAGCCATGACGAATCCGGACAGCGACCAGGTTCTTGTGATCGGCCCCGACGGCCAGCCCGTCCGCGTCCCTCGGCGGGAAGCCGACCGGGCGGCGACCGGCGCAGAGAAGGACCGCGGGAACGACGCGGAAGGAAACGGCGAGAGCCTCGCCGACATGGTCGAACAGCCGGCCAAGGTCATGCGGATCGGCACGATGATCAAGCAGCTTCTGGAAGAGGTCAGGGCGGCACCTCTCGACGACGCCAGCCGTACCCGGCTCAAGGAGATCCACCGGTCCTCGATCAGCGAGCTCGAACAGGGGCTCGCGCCGGAACTGCGTGACGAACTCGAACGCCTCGCGTTGCCCTTCACCGATGACTCCGTGCCCTCCGATGCCGAGCTCCGCATCGCCCAGGCCCAGCTGGTGGGCTGGCTGGAAGGGTTGTTCCACGGCATCCAGACGGCGTTGTTCGCCCAGCAGATGGCTGCCCGCGCACAACTCGAGCAGATGCGGCAGGGCGCGCTTCCACCCGGGCTGGGCGGAACGGTCTCCCGCGGCGGCGAGCAGCCGGGTCACGGCCCCGGGCACCCCGGCACCGGGCAGTACCTGTAGGTGCGCGGGGTACCCTCGGTACCCGTGTCAGCCTCTGGAGCCACATCGTGACCCGTGTCAGCATCGAAACGCGCGACGCGTGCGTCGACTTCCCGATCTTCGACGCCAAGACGCGGTCGCTGAAGAAGGCGTTCCTCGGTAAAGCGGGCGGTTCGATCGGCCGGAACAATTCGGACGTCGTGGTGGTCGAGGCCTTGCGCGACATCACGATGTCGCTGAAGGAAGGCGACCGCGTCGGACTCGTCGGCCACAACGGCGCCGGCAAGTCCACGCTGTTGCGCCTCCTGTCCGGCATCTACGAGCCGACCCGCGGATTCGCGCAGGTCAACGGCCGGGTGGCGCCCGTGTTCGACCTCGGTGTCGGTATGGACCCGGAGATCTCCGGCTACGAGAACATCATCATCCGCGGCATGTTCCTGGGCATGAGCCGCAAGAAGATGCTCCAGAAGGTCGACGAGATCGCCGACTTCACCGAGCTCGGCGACTACCTCAACATGCCCCTGCGCACGTACTCGACGGGTATGCGCGTGCGCGTCGCACTCGGCGTGGTCACCAGCATCGATCCGGAGATCCTGCTGCTCGACGAAGGCATCGGCGCAGTCGACGCGGAATTCATGAAGAAGGCCCGGGTCCGGTTGCAGGACCTCGTCGCGCGGTCGGGCATCCTCGTCTTCGCGAGCCACTCGAACGAGTTCCTGGCGCAACTGTGCGACCAGGCGATGTGGATCGATCACGGGCAGATCCGTGAGCGCGGCGACATCGAGCACGTCGTGCGGGCGTACGAAGGCGACGAGGCCGGCGACCACGTTCGCACGGTTCTGCACGATCTCGCACTCGAACGTGAACGCAGCGCCCTGCGCAACGGCGCCGACGCGACGGCCACGTCAGGCACCAAGAGTGTCTGACGAACGCATCATCGGGGTCGTCGTCACCCATCGGCGGCGGGAACTGCTCGCCGAGTCGCTGAAGGTGCTGTCCACCCAGACCCGACCGCTCGACCATCTCGTCGTGGTCGACAACGCCGATGAGGACGCCGTGCGCGAACTCGTCGAAGGCGCCGACGTGCCCACGACCTATCTGGGCTCCCAACACAACCTCGGCGGTGCGGGCGGTTTTGCGCTGGGGATTCTGTACGCACTGTCGCTCGGGGCCGACCGGGTCTGGCTCGCGGACGACGACGGTCGCCCCGAAGGACCCGAGGTGCTCGCGACACTCCTCGAGTGCGCGCAACGCAACGGCCTGGCCGAAGTGTCGCCGGTGGTGTGCGACATCGCCGAACCCGACCGCCTGGCGTTCCCGTTGCGTCGCGGGGTCGTATGGCGGCGCTGGCGTCACGAACTCGGCGACGAAGATCTGCTTCCCGGTATCGCGTCGCTGTTCAACGGCGCGCTGTTCACCGCCGCCGCGATCGACGCCGTGGGCGTTCCCGATCTCCGGCTGTTCGTACGCGGCGACGAGGTGGAGGTGCACCGGCGTCTCGTGCGCTCGGGCCTGCCGTTCGGCACCTGCCTGCAGACCGCGTACCTGCATCCCGACGGAGCCGACGAATTCAAGCCGATCCTCGGTGGCCGGATGCACACCCAGTATCCCGACAACGAGACCAAGCGGTACTTCACCTACCGCAACAGGGGTTACCTGCTGTCACAGCCCGGGCTCCGGAAGCTGTTGCCGCAGGAGTGGATTCGTTTCGGGTGGTACTTCCTGGTGACGCGCCGCGACCCGGCGGGCCTGCGCGAGTGGGTACGGCTGCGCAAGCTCGGGCGCGAAGAGAAGTTCGAGCGCCCCCACCAGTAATCCTCCCCCGCAAGGTATCCCGCAATTCCGCTCACAGACGGTGGCAGCAAGACCTACACTTGCCGCCACCGTCTCTGGGAGCCTGCGATGACATCTCGTCTCGACTCACCGTCAACACTCTGCGAAGCTTTTCAATCCACCGCCGCCGCGTATCCCGACCACGTCGCGCTGCGAACTCCGGACGATTCCGTTCACTACGCGTGGCGGGAGTACTCGGAGAAGGTCCGCGCCCTGGCCGCCGGTCTCGCCGGTCTCGGCGTCCGGCACGGCGACACCGTCGGCATCATGCTGACGAACCGCCCGGAATTCCATCTCGTCGACACCGCTGCCTTCCATCTCGGCGCGGTACCGTTCTCGATCTACAACTCGCTGACCGCCGAGCAGATCACCTACGTGCTCGGCAACGCCGGCAACCGGGTGATGATCTGCGAGGAGCAGTTCGTTCCCGTGCTGCAACAGGCGATCGGCGAGACGAAGGTCGAGCACCTGGTGTGTATAGACGCGAAGCCCGACGGCACCCTCTCTCTCGAGGACGTCGAGGCCGCCGCCGACGAGTCGTTCGACTTCGAGGCCGCATGGAAGGCCGTTCAGCCCTCCGACCTGCTCACGCTCATCTACACCTCGGGCACCACCGGGCCGCCGAAGGGCGTGGAACTCACCCACGCCAACCTTCTCGCCGAACTCGCTGCCACCACGACTTTCCTGCCCACCGGACCCGACGACCGCATCGTGTCGTACCTGCCCGACGCGCACATCGCGAACCGCTGGGGCTCGCACTACTCGAGCATCTACAGCGGCATGCAGATCACCACGCTCGACGACCTCAAGAAGGCCATCGCGGTGTTGCCGAGCGTGCGACCGACGCTGTTCGGTGCGGTCCCGCAGGTCTGGTACAAGGTGAAGGCAGCGATCGACAAGACCCTCGCCGAAGAATCCAGCCCGGTGAAGAAGAGACTCGCGTTCTGGGCGATCGAGGTGGGGCGGAAGGTCGCTCGATTGCAGTCCGAGGGCAAGCCCGTGCCGAAGGCCCTCGAGTTGCAGCACGCGCTCGCCGACAAACTGGTCTTGTCGGCCGTACGCAAGAAACTCGGTCTCGACCAGGTACGCGCTGCTGTGACGGGCGCCGCCGCGATCTCACCCGAAGTACTCGAGTTCGTGCTGGCGCTCGGCATCCCGTGTTCCGAAGTGTGGGGTATGTCGGAGACATCCTGCGTGGTGACCATGAACCGGCCCGGAAAGATCCGGATCGGCACCGTCGGCCAGGCCGTGCCCGGCGTCGAGATCAAGACCGCCGACGACGGGGAGCTCCTTGTCCGCGGCCCGCTCATCATGCGTGGATACCGCAACGACCCGGTCAAGACCGCGGAAGCCGTCGATCCCGACGGCTGGCTGCACACCGGCGACATCGCTCGGATCGACGAAGACGGTTACGTGACGCTCATCGACCGCAAGAAGGAACTCATCGTCAACGCGGCGGGCAAGAACATGTCCCCCACCAATATCGAAGGCGCGCTGCGGGCCGCGTGCCCGATGCTCGGCGGCGCCGTCGTCATCGGCAACGATCGCCCGTACATCGTCGCGCTGCTCGCCCTCGATCCCGACGCACTCCCCCTCTTTGCGGAGCAGCACGGGCTCAGCGGGTCGCACGAAGAACTCGCGCAGCACCCCGCCGTCCTCGCCGAGATCGAGCAGTCGGTGAAGGAGGCGAACACCAAACTGTCGCGTGTCGAGCAGATCAAGAAGTACACCGTGCTGTCGACGGTGTGGGAGCCGTCGGGCGACGAACTGACGCCCACGATGAAGCTCAAGCGCAAGCCGATCGACGCCAAGTATGCGGAGGAGATCGACGCGTTGTACGTGACCGCGTGACGTGATCGGCGCGGTGGACGGGGATCGACGCGTGTAGTTTCGCGCGCTGATCCCCGTTCAGCGCGTGGGTTCCAACTGAAGGTCAGACTGCCTCGTCGGCCGGGGCACTCGCGATGCGGTCGAGGGCGGCCCGGGCGAGCCACGTGTTGTGGTGGTCGTCAGATTCCATCCCCTCGAGTTGGTCCGCCAGCCGGCGAATCGGGCGGCCACTTCCGGAGAGTTCTTCGAATGCACCGAGAGACGAGTCGTCGAACAGGTTCACCACCACGACGACGGCGTCCGATGCGTCGGACTCGTCGGGAAGGAAGCGCACCGCGGGAAGAGCCTTTTTCACCGCGCCGAGCGACGTACCTGCTTCATCCTCGAGTGCCGAACGTGAGACGGCGACGGACGCGAGGCAGGTCACCGATCCGTCGGCGCCCGCTGTGGGTTTGTCGAGCCGGAGGACTTCGGTCGATCCGACAGCCAGCGAGAACAGCGGCGCGGCGTCGCCGGAACCGGGAAGGCAACTCACCGTCCATCGCTCGACCTCGCCGGCTGCCGCATCCTCGAACGCGGTGTCCAGGTAATAGGCGAGCAGGTCGAGGGACATCTCGTACAGGTCCTCGTCGCGCCGAAGCTCCTCGAAGTTCTCTTTCGATGCTGCCGGGTTCGTTGCCATCATTCTCCTGCTCGTACGAAACGATCCGTGTCGAGCCTACGAGTTCCCCACGTCGTGAGGCGCGGCATGCTCGCGCCGGCAGGAGACCCGAACGACGAATCCGGCCCACACGTGGTCGGGGCGGATTTCCGCGCGGGTAGGCTCGGGCCTTGTGTCTGCACCCACCCATGTCGACGAACCGCTGGGAAAGTCTTCTCGGACGTTCCGGCGCGCGTTCCAGGATCTGCGCGACGGCTTCAACCATCGCGAGTTGTGGCTGCTGCTCGGCTGGCAGGACATCAAGCAGCGCTACCGCCGGTCCGTCCTCGGGCCGTTCTGGATCACCATCGCGACCGGCGTCTCGACGATCGCCATGGGTCTGCTGTACGGCACGCTGTTCAACCTCGACATCGCGGAGTTCCTGCCGTACGTCGCGCTCGGCTTCATCATCTGGAACCTGATCCAGGGGTCGATCATCGAGGGTGCGGACGTCTTCATGTCCAACGAGGGGCTGATCAAGCAGCTACCGACCCCGCTGAGCGTGCACGTCTATCGCCTTGTGTGGCGTCAGATGATCTTGTTCGCGCACAACATCGTGATCTACATCGGGATTTTCATCGTCTTCCCGCAGCACCTGAGCTGGACCGCGCTTGCGGCCATCCCGGCCCTCGCACTGATTGCGATCAACGCGGTATGGATCTCGCTCGTCTTCGGCATCCTCTCCACCCGCTACCGCGACATCGCACCACTGCTCGGCAGCCTCGTGCAGTTGCTGTTCTTCATGACGCCGATCATCTGGACGGAGAAATCCCTCGCGGGCACCGGCAACGAAGACCGGGCGCGGATCGCGGAGATCAACCCGCTGTACCACTTCCTCGACATCGTGCGGACGCCTCTCCTCGGCGGCGACCAGCAGCTCTACCACTGGGTGATCGTGCTGATCATCACGGTGCTCGGGTGGGGACTCGCCCTGGTCACCATGCGCAACTACCGGTCGCGCGTCGCCTACTGGGTCTGAGCCGGCTCGAGTTCGATCAGCTGTAACCGGTTGACGAATTCCTGGTCGGTGATCGTGAACCCGGCTTCGGACAGCGCCCGGTAGGTCTCGGTGTCGGTGAACCGGTAGCGGTCGAACCGCCACCACACGTCGTTCGGATGCCACACCGTGAACGCCGTGCCGCGGTCCCGGTCCGCGATCACCCACAACCTCGTGCACTGGGCGGCCGCCCGCTCGGCCAGCACCGGGGGCGCTACGTCGCTCGACCACAAGCTCACCCGATCGGCAGCGGTCTCATCCAGCCCCACGTCCACGAGATCCTCGAACGCGTCGGGGCGAGCGTCGGCGACCGCCCGCGGTGACGTCGGCTGCCACGACACCTTCGGCTCGAACGCCACGCAGTCGCCCGGCCGGGACGCCTCCTCCAGCCGATCCGCGACCACGCTGTAGTCCATGCCGCCCGCCTTGCCGAACGGCTGTCGTTGCGTCAGGTAGGCGGGTGCCACCGCGAGCGCCACCGCGACGAGCACTGCGAGCAGCGACCACCATCGCGTCGCGACGCGGCTGACCGCCCACCCCAGGTACAGCGTGACCGCGGGCACCGTGAAGGCGAGATACCGGTCCAGGTACATGTTGCTCGCCAGTACCGAATACGCCAGCAACAGCGCCATGGGCACGAGAAAGCCCGGCAGCGCGAGCCACAGCAATGTCCGCTCGCCCGGTTCGACGCCCCGCACTGCTGCAACGACCGTCCCCACCAGCGCGACGGTCCAGCACACCAGCACCGCCCACGGCGCCCCCGGGAACCACTGCTCGACGAGGATCGTGCTGATGACCGTCTCGTCGAGCTCCGGGATCCACGACACCTGCCGTACCTGCGAATAAGCCAGCACGAGGAAGGGCAGCGACAGCGCGACTCCCGCGGTGGCGGCGAGCACGAAACCGGCCCGGTCGCGTCGACGAGATTCGAGGCCGCGGGTGAGCGCCCACATCGTCACCGCGTGTGCGACCAGGAGAGTAGCGGTATAGACGAAGAACATCGTCGCGAGTGCCGCCACGATCGCGTACAGCACCCACCAGCGTGCCCGGTGGGTCCGCAGCGCCAGCACGAGGACCAGCGACAACACTGCCGCGCAGCCGACGGCGAACGCGTAGGAGCGGGCTTCGGTGGCCGCCCACGTCACCCGCGGAAGGATCGCGAACAGCACCCCGGCCGCCACCGCGGCACGCCGTCCCGCCAGCATCTGCGCGGTCGCGGTGACGGCTGCGGCCCCGACACCGAGGGCAAGCACGCCGGGCAGCCGCGCGGTGAATTCACCGGTGCCCACGAGCGCGAACCAACCGTGCATCAGGATGTAGTACAGGCCGTGGACGGCGTCCCAATCGGCGAGCAGCTCGAGCAGATCGCCGAAGGGCCGATCAGCGGCCGAGATCGTTGCTGCCTCGTCCCACCAGAACGACGGAACCCAGGAAAAAGCGGCGCCGACGAGCACGGTCACTCCCCCGAACAGCAGAGGGAGCGGCCAAGCCCTCATCGGTCAGTCGTCGATGCCGTACAGCCGCGCCCAGTTCTCGCGGCTCGTGAGCTTCGGCATCGCTTCCTGCCACACCGTCTTCATCCGGGGAGCTTCCTTGCGGAGCTGCCAGCACACCTTCGCGGCCCGCTTGGTGAGATCCAGCGCCGTGTCCTTGTCGCGGCGACGCACCCGCACCGCGTTCTGCGACGCGTCGGTGACCACGGCGCCGTCGAACAGCGAGACGTGCCACCAGTCCGCGTAATCCGCGGGAACGGTGACGGGACGACGGTCCACCTTGCCCGCGAGCTGCTGCACCGCGCGCTTGAGGAGCACGAGCCCCTCACGCTTCTTGTCGGGCTCGAAGTCCCACACCGACATCTGCGTATGAGGATCGGATTCCTTACCCACCTGCGACGCGGGCAGCGGCTTGGTCTCCGGGTAGCGGTCGCGCAGTTCGCGCAGTTCCTTCAGGACCGACTGACCACCGTCGTACAGGAAATCGGGGCCGGCGAGGAAGTCCTCCGCCGCCTTGATGAACGTGGCGGCCAGACCGTACTGCATCGAAACGATGAGTTCGCCGATCTTGCGGAAGAGGTACTTGGAGATGTCGGGTCCGTCGAAACGCCCGTAGATCGCCGAGACGACGAGACCGTTGCGGATGCTGAAGTAGCGCGCCCAGTCGTCGTAGTCCTTGAGGTAGAAGTCGGCGTGCCACACGCCCGCATTCGGCAGCGTGACCGTGGGGTGCCCGGCGAAACGCGCGCGGATGCCGTACTCGATGTCGTCCCACTGGAAGAACAGCGGAATCGGCAGCCCGCAGTCGGCGATGATCTCGGCGGGCAGCAGACACGTCCACCAGCCGTTCCAGCCGGCGTCGAACCGCGGATCCTGCTTCTTCTTGATCAGGTCGACGCCCATCTTGGCGCCCGGGGTCAGCTCACCGGCTTTGATCTCGTCGAGCACCTCGCGCTCGGCGCTGACGTGAAGGACCTGGGGATTGCTCAGGGACAACATCTGGGCACCGACGATCGTCGGCTGCACCGTCATGTTCGCGAACGCGTTCAGGCGCAGCACCGACTCCGGCTCGCACAGAATGTCGTCGTCCATGACGATGACGTTGGCGTGCGCCGAGTTGGGTGACCCGGTGATCTCGTACATGCCCCGGGAGAAACCGCCGGCGCCGCCGAGATTGGGCTGGGTCAGGTAGATGAGCTTGTCGCCGAGTTTCTCGGCGACCTCACCGAACGCGGGACGCGACCGCACCTGGTCGGTGCCCTGGTCGACGATGCACACCGCGTCGATGTCGGCCATCGCCCCGTCGTCGGAGGCGAGAGTACCCACGGTCACGGTGCAGTCGTCCGCGCGATTGAACGTGCAGATCACGACCGCGGCCGGACGCAGGTGCTCGGGCGCCGCAACCGTCCAGCGGGCGTCGGAGACGAGCAGTGAGCCGTTGCTGGCCTCGGCGGCAAACCAGATCGCGCCGCCGTCGACGAACCGCTCGATCGGCACCTCGAGATCGAGTTCGCCCGATCCGGACACCGTCTCGACCGAGACGATCCGTTCACGGCCCTTGGCGTCGGAGGCGTGGACGACGAATCGTGCGCTACCCGAGCAGCCGTACGTCAGTTGCAGGTTCACCGTCTTCACGTCGGTCCAGCGCTGCCAGAAACTGGCGGGGAACCTGCCGAAGTACGTGTTGGTGTGGGCGCTCGCGCCGTCGGCCAGCTGGAGACCGTAACGGTCGGCCGCGGCGTCACCCTTTGTGACGACGTACATCTTTCCGGGCACCCGAGGCGACAGCGACGCAAAGACGCCGCGCTGCGCAATCAACCGATCCCGTCGTACGGGTTCGGTGAGGGCGCTGTCCAGTGCGTCCGCGTTGCTGTCGATCGCTGTCGTGTCGCCGGCAGTTGCCTGCTCCATCGAGCTACTCCCCGCTGTGGTCGATCCTGTTACGGATGCGACAGTAGCAGCGCAAATAGCTGTCTCTACGGCATGCGGGCGGAGGTAGCGCGTTTCGTCGTGATCACACTGTTTGCCGGAATATGCAAGAACCGCAGGTCGCTCAACCACCGAGGATTCGTTCGCTGCGTTCGTACGCGGCTTCGGTGGCGGTTTTCTGTGGCATCCACCACGTCTCGTGGCTGCGGTACCACTCGATCGTCGCCGCCAGGCCCGAGCGGAAATCGCGGTACTGCGGCTCCCACCCCAACTCCGTGCGCAACCGCGTCGCATCGATCGCATAGCGCAGGTCGTGCCCCGGCCGGTCGGTGACGAAATCGAACGCCTCTGGGTCCATGCCGCACAGTTCGAGCACGGTCTCGACGACCGTGCGGTTGTCGGTTTCGCCGTCCGCCCCGATCAGATACGTCTCCCCGATCCGGCCCTTGTCGATGACCGTCCACACCGCACTGTTGTGGTCGTCGACGTGAATCCAGTCGCGCACGTTGGCACCGCTGCCGTACAGCTTCGGCCGCACCCCGGTCAGGACATTGGTGATCTGCCGCGGAATGAACTTCTCCACATGCTGATACGGCCCGTAGTTGTTCGAGCAGTTCGAGATCGTCGCCCGCAAGCCGAACGAGCGCACCCACGCGCGCACCAGCAGGTCGGAGCCGGCCTTGGTCGACGAATACGGGCTCGACGGGTTGTAGGGGGTTGCCTCGGTGAACTTCGCCGGGTCGTCGAGCGCGAGATCGCCGTAGACCTCGTCGGTGGAGATGTGGTGATAACGCACGTCGTATCGGCGCACGGCTTCGAGCAGCGTGAACGTGCCGACGAGGTTGGTGTGCACGAACGGGGTCGGGTCGGCCAGCGAGTTGTCGTTGTGCGACTCGGCGGCGAAGTGCACCACCAGGTCGGCGTTCGCGACGAGACGGTCGACGAGTTCGGGATCGGCGATGTCGCCGTGCACGAAGGTGATCTTCCCGGCCACGGGGTCGAGTGACGCCCGGTTGCCGGCGTAGGTGAGTTTGTCCAGGACCGTCACGTCGACGTCCGGGCGGTCGGCGACAGTCCGGTGCACGAAGTTCGCGCCGATGAATCCGGCGCCGCCGGTGACGAGCAGCCTCATGACGCCAAACCCTACCGACATCTGCCTGGCATCTCCGCGGACGTGGAACACTTGCCCGCATGCGCGGAATCATCCTGGCCGGTGGGACCGGTTCGCGACTGCATCCCATCACCTTGGGCATCAGCAAGCAGCTCACGCCCGTCTACGACAAGCCGATGATCTACTACCCCCTCTCGACGCTGATGCTGGCGGGCATCCGGGAGATCCTCGTCATCACCACTCCACACGACCTCGACCAGTTCCGGCGACTGCTCGGCGACGGGTCGCGGTTCGGGATCGAGCTGACCTACGCCGTGCAGGAACACCCGGACGGTCTGGCACAGGCCTTCGTGCTCGGTGCCGATCACATCGGTACCGAATCGGTGGCATTGGTCCTGGGGGACAACATTTTCTACGGCCCGGGCCTGGGCAGCCAGCTCATCCGGTTCGCCGACATCGACGGAGGCGCGGTGTTCGCCTACCGGGTGTCCGATCCCTCCGCCTACGGGGTGATCGAGTTCGATTCCGCGGGTCGCGCGCTGTCGCTCGAGGAGAAACCCGTCGACCCGAAGTCGCCGTACGCGGTGCCGGGACTGTACTTCTACGACAACGACGTCGTCGAGATCGCGCGCGGGCTGAGACCGTCCGCGCGCGGGGAATACGAGATCACCGACGTCAACCGCACGTATCTCGAGGCCGGGAAGTTGCAGGTCGAGGTGCTGCCGCGCGGTACGGCGTGGCTCGACACCGGCACGTTCGATTCGCTGCTCGATGCGTCGAACTACGTTCGCACGATCGAACAACGGCAGGGTCTGAAGATCGGCGCTCCCGAAGAAGTGGCGTGGCGGCGCGGATTCGTCACCGACGACGAATTACGTGCCCTGGCCGAGCCCTTGGCGAAATCCGGGTACGGGAGATATCTGATCGACCTGCTGGAACGAGGAAGGGATTTCTAGGGGATGCAGTATCGCGAACTGAAGATCGCCGGGGCGTGGGAGATCACGCCGGCCACATTCGGTGACGAACGGGGACTGTTCCTCGAATGGTTCAAGCAATCCACCTTCCGTGAGGCGACCGGGCGGTCGCTGGAGTTGGCGCAGGCGAACTGCTCGGTCTCGGCGGCCGGGGTGCTGCGGGGTATCCACTACGCGGATGTGCCACCGGGACAAGCGAAGTACGTCACGTGCGTCTCGGGTTCGGTGCTCGATGTCGTGGTGGACCTGCGTGTCGGGTCGCCGACATTCGGGCTGTGGGATTCGGTACTGCTCGACACGACCGACCGTCGGGCGATCTTCCTGTCCGAGGGATTGGGACATGGTTTTCTTGCCCTGGAAGACAACTCGACCGTGGTGTACCTGTGCTCGACGCCCTACACCCCGGAGCGGGAGCACGAGGTGCATCCACTCGACCCGGAGATCGGTATCGACTGGCCGGCCGTGGGCAGGGACGGCGCCCCGCTCGAGTACGAATTGTCGGCCAAGGACCGCGCCGCCCCCACCCTTGCCGACGCGCAGTCTGCCGGCCTGCTCCCCGAGTTCTGAAAACCTGGGTGGGACAGTGCCCGCTGGCCGGGCACTGTCCCACCAAAGACGGGGAGTACGGGAACCTCCCACCGGCACGCCGCGTCGAACGAGACATGAACCGCACAGAGATCCACGCCGTCATGGCCCAGCAGGACGGAGTGATCACCCGCACCCAGGCACTCCGATGCGGCATGAGTTCGACGTCGGTGAGCCGGACCGTCGGGACCGGTGAATGGCTCACCCTCGTACCCGGCGTCTACCTGCGTTCCGACCGCGAGCGCACCGCGGGCGTCGAACTGCGTGCGGCGGTGTACGGAGCCGGGGCCGAGGCGGTCGCGTGGGGTCCGAGCGCCGCGTGGTGGCACGGACTGCTCGATCGCCCACCGGCCCGTCACTACGTGACCGTTCCCCACCACCGGATACGGTCGTGCACGCGATCGACCCGCGTGCGACGACGGGACCTGCACTGGAAGGACACCGTGGTGGTCCGGAGCCTGCCGGTGACGGCGTTGCCGCTCACCGTGCTCGAAGCCGCAACCGAGATGCCGAGTGGGTCGGTGCTCATGGATCGCGCGTTGCAGCGGCACACGTCGCTCGACGTTCTCCAGCGGGTCCACCGCAGAAACTCCGGGCGGCACGGCGCCCGCGCCGCGTCACGCCTGCTGTGCTCGGCAGGCGACGGCGGGCATTCGGAAGCCGAGCGCATCCTGCATCGGCTCCTGCGCGACGCGGGTCTGACGGGCTGGCGCGCGCACGCGTGGAGCTGCGGGTTCGAGATCGACGTGGTCTTCGAGGCGGGCCGGGTGGCAGTCGAAGTGGACGGGTGGGCATGGCACCGCGACGCGCATCGTCAACGCCGGGATGCCGAGCGGCAGAACGTTCTGGTCAATGCCGGGTGGCATGTCCTTCGGTTCACCTGGCACACGCTGGTCGAGGACCCGGACGGGGTTATCCGGCAGATACAGGCGGCCCTGGACCGCCGCCGCTGAAAAGCTTGGTCGGAAAGTGCCCGCTCAGCGGGCAACAACTCACCCGAGTTCAGCGGATGCGGAAGATCACCAGACGCTGCACGGCGAAGTTGATGACGGTCGCGGTGCCCTGCGCGACGACGAACGCGAACGGGGTGACCCACCACTCGTTCCCGAGCGAGTCGTTGAGCACGCCGTTGATGCCGACCTGCGCGGCGAACGTCACGGCGTACAGAGCCACGACCGCGGCGAAGCGCACCTTGCTCGGCTCCGCCTTGAACGTCCACCGCCGGTTGATGAGGTACGCGGTGGTTGTGCCCGCGACGAACGAGAGCGCCTTCGCTCCGTCGCGGGTGACGCCGAGCGCCATGAGCAACACGTACAGGCCGTAGTCGACGACCGCCGACAGGCCACCCGTCAGCACGAACCGCACGAGTTGCGTCTTGAGCGACAGCGCGTCGTCGGCCGTGGAATCGGTCAACGGCAATTCCGGGGCCAGCGGTGCGTGGTGTTCCGGCAACGGCTGCACGTGGTCATGGGGTTCGGGCACGCAGACGAGGGTAACGCCCCCGACCGAACCGACAGTTGACCTCGAGTCCGCTCGAGGTTGCACCCTCGGATACATGAGCATCGCGCTGAACCACACCATCGTCCACGCGACCGACCCGAAGGGATCTGCCGTCCTCCTCTCGGAGATCCTCGGTGTCGGATCGCCGACCCCGTACGGACCCTTCTTCGTTGTGCAGGTGGACAACGACGTCTCCCTGGACTTCATGGCCGACGCACACCCCGTCCGGTCGCAGCACTACGCCTTCCTTGTCGGGGAACAGGAGTTCGACGAGATCCTCACCCGGATCAAGTCACGTGACCTGGAGTATTGGGCCGATCCCGCGCATCGCCACAGCGGGGAGATCAACACCCGCGACGGGGGCCGCGGCGTCTACTGGTCGGATCCCGACGGTCACAACCTGGAGATCCTCACAAAGCCGTACGGGGGGTAACCCTGCTCTTGCAGTGCCGTGCGGTCACGCGGGTAGCCTTTGTCCTGATGTCCACGACAGCTGCAGAGCAGGCGAGTGAGCCTCTCCCCACCCAGACCCGCACCCTGACCGGCTGGGGGCGCACCGCGCCGACCACCGCAGAGGTGCTCACCACACCCGATGTCGAACTGATCGCGCAGGCAGTCGCGCGAGTCGCGGAAGACAACGAGTCCAAGCCGGCGCATCTGCGCCGTGGCGTCATCGCGCGCGGTCTCGGCCGCTCGTACGGCGACCCGGCCCAGAACGCGGGCGGGCTCGTCATCGACATGACGGCACTGAACAAGATCCACAGCATCGACCGCGATTCGCGGCGTGTCGTGGTGGACGGCGGTGTCGACCTCGACCAGCTGATGCGGGCGGCTCTGCCGTTCGGCCTGTGGGTACCGGTCCTGCCGGGAACGCGCCAGGTCACCGTCGGTGGCGCCATCGGCTCCGACATCCACGGCAAGAACCACCACAGCGCGGGCAGCTTCGGCAACCATGTGCGTTCCCTCGAACTGCTCACCGCCGACGGGCAGGTCCGCACCTGCACCCCCACCGGCCGCAACTCCAAGTTGTTCTGGGCGACCGTCGGCGGCATGGGCCTGACCGGCATCATCCTTCGCGCGACCATCGAGATGACGCCGACCGAGACGGCGTACTTCATCGCCGACAGTGCGCGCACCGAGAGCCTCGACGAGACCATCGCGCTGCACAGCGACGGTTCGGAGGAGAATTACGACTACTCGAGCGCGTGGTTCGACGCGATCTCCGCGCCGCCCAAGCTCGGGCGCGCCGCGGTGTCGCGCGGTTCCCTCGCCACGCTCGACCAGTTGCCGAAGAAGTTGCAGAAGGATCCGCTGCGCTTCTCCGGGTCGACGCTGCTGACGTTCCCCGACGTCTTCCCGAACGGTCTGGCGAACAAGTTCGACTTCTCGATCGTCGGCGAGCTGTACTACCGCAAGACCAAGAACGCGACCGGCCAGATCCAGAATCTGACGCAGTTCTACCATCCGCTCGACCTGTTCGGTGAGTGGAACCGGGCGTACGGATCCAAGGGGTTCCTGCAGTACCAGTTCGTGGTGCCGCCCGAGGCCGTCGAGGAGTTCAAGAAGATCATCCGCGACATCCAGCGGTCGGGGCACTACTCGTTCCTCAACGTGTTCAAGCTGTTCGGTGAAGGCAACAAGGCGCCGCTGAGCTTCCCCATGAAGGGGTGGAACGTCTGCGTGGACTTCCCGATCAAGGACGGCCTCAACGAGTTCGTTCGCGAACTCGACAAGCGGGTCCTCGAATTCGGCGGCCGCCTCTACACCGCGAAGGATTCGCGCACGTCTGCCGAGACGTTCCACGCGATGTACCCGCGCATCGACGAGTGGCTCAAGGTGCGCCGCTCGGTCGACCCCACCAATGTCTTCGCTTCCGATATGTCCAGAAGGTTGGAACTGCACTGATGATCAACGCCGTGGGTAACCCCCAGACCCTGCTGCTGCTCGGTGGCACCTCCGAGATCGGCCTGGCGATCGTCGAGGAGTACCTGCGCAAGGCTCCCGCCCGCGTGATCCTCGCGGCGCTGCCCGGCGACTCCCGCCGCGAAGACGCCGTGAGCCAGGCGAAGGCCGCCGGTGCCACATCGGTCGAGCTCATCGACTTCGATGCGCTCGACACCGCCGGCCATCCCGCGGTCATCGACCGGGCATGGAGTGGCGGCGACGTCGACGTGGCGATCGTCGCGTTCGGCCTTGACGCGGACGCCGAGACGCTCTGGCAGGACCAGCGCAAAGCCGTGCAGGTCGTGGGTGTCAACTACACCGCCGCCGTCTCGGTGGGCGTGCTGATCGGCCAGAAGATGAAGGCACAGGGCTTCGGGCGCATCATCGCGATGTCGTCGGTGGCCGGTGAACGCGTCAAGCGTGCGAACTTCGTCTACGGCTCCACGAAGGCCGGACTCGACGGCTTCTACCTCGGCCTCGGCGAAGCGCTGGCGAAGTTCGGGCCCCGCGTCACGGTGGTGCGTCCCGGTCAGGTGCGCACCCAGTTCAGCGCCCACGTCGACGAGGCACCGCTGACCGTGAACAAGGAGGACGTCGCGAAGCTCGCGGTCGCCGCGTCCGACAAGGGCAAGGAGATCGTCTGGGCACCGGGCACCTTCCGGTTCGTGATGATGGTGCTACGTCACGTCCCGCGCGCGATCTTCCGCAAGCTGCCGATGTAGGAGTCGCAGGAGAGCCCGGCAGCCTGCACCCGTCCGGTATGTCCGCGCGCGTTCACTAAGCTCGGCAATCGTGACCGACGCGCCCGTGAGCTCCCCCGCCCTTCCCGTCGCTCCGTTCCGTCGGATCGCGGCCACCGCAGGCGCCATGGTCGCCGCGGTGGTCGTGGCGGTGCTCGTGTCGTCCGTCGGGTTGTTCGCCTTCGGCCGGGTGCAGTGGCCGGCGTTCAACTCGTCGAACGTCACCCAGGCGGTGACGACCGTCATGCAGGTCGCGGCTCTGGCAGCACTGGGCTTGTCGATCTTCCTGCTGCGTCGCCGCAAGTTCGTGAGGGGCGCGCGGGTCCTGTCCTGGGCGGCACTGTCCGGCCTGGTCACCGCCACGCTCGGCATGCCGCTCGCCGCGACCCGCCTCTATCTGCACGGCATCTCCGTCGACCAGGAGTTCCGCACCGAGTTCCTGACGCGCCTGACCGACAGTCCGGCCCTGCGCGACATGACGTACGCAGACCTGCCGCCGTTCTACCCCGCGGGGTGGTTCTGGATCGGTGGACGGGTGGCGAACGTTCTGGGCATGGACGGCTGGGAGGCGTTCAAGCCGTACGCGATCGCGTCGATCGCCGTCGCGGCGGTGCTCGCTCTGGTCCTGTGGTCCGAACTCGTCCGCTCCGACCTGGCCGTGCTCGCCGCGACGGCCACGACCGCCATCGTGCTGGCCTACGGATCTCCGGAGCCGTACGGCGCGGTGATCGCGCTGCTGCTCCCGCCCGCTCTCGTGCTCGCGTGGGGTGCCCTGTCGCCGGTACGCGGCCCCGGCGACGACGGACGCCGCGGACACGGCCGGCAGGGGTGGGGCGCGGCCGTCGGAACAGGCGTGTTCCTCGGTGTCGCCGCCACGTTCTACACGCTCTATCTGGGGCTCGCGGCGTTCGCGGTGACGGTGATGGCGGTCGCCGCCGCAATCCTGGCGCGCCGCTCCGGAGGGTCGTGGCGGGCCGCCCTCCCCGTGTTGACGAAGTTCGCCGCGATCGCCGCCATCGCGATGCTGATCGCGTTGATCGTGTGGGCACCGTTCCTCGCCGAGGTCGTCGGCGGCAACTCCCCGTCCGGTTCGGGCACCGCGACGCACTATCTGCCCGAGGCCGGCGCGCGCCTGCCGCTGCCGATGTTCCACGCCTCCCTGGTCGGGTTGCTGTGCCTGCTCGGCACCGTGTGGCTGATCGGCAGAGCCACGTCGTCGCGTCGGGCGCAGGCCCTCGGGCTCGGTGTGGTCGCCGTCTACCTCTGGTACCTCGCGTCGATGGCGTTCACCGTCCTGGGCAACACCTTGCTGGCGTTCCGGCTCGAGGTGATCCTGCTGGTGCTTCTCGGAGCCGCGGGTGCGTTCGCGTTCGTCGACTTCTCCCGCTGGATCAGCTTGGCCACCAGCGACAATCCGCGGGTACGCACGGTCCTGGTCGCGGTGGGCGCTCTGGGTGCGCTGGCCTTCGCGCAGAACATCCCGCAGGTACTGACCAACGAGATCAACCTCGCCTACAGCGACACCGACGGCAACGGCGAGCGTGCCGAACAACGACCGCCGGGCGCGGCGTCCTACTTCGGGGAGGTCGACGACGTGCTCACCTCCCAACTCGGGCCGGAACGCAGCGACTGGGTCGTTCTCACCGCCGACACCTCGTTCCTTGCCTACTACCCGTATTTCGGCTTCCAGGCTTTGACGTCGCACTACGCGAATCCGTTGGCGGACTTCGCGGCTCGCGCCGCCGCGATCGAGAGCTGGGCCGAACTCGGGTCCGCCGACGAACTGATCGCTGCGTGGGACGAGTTGCCGTGGCGAGCCCCCGACGCCATCGTGTTCCGGCAGAGCGCCGAGGGCTACACACTGCGCCTGGCCGAGGACGTGTATCCGAACGACCCGAACGTGCGTCGCTACACGGTGACCTTCCCCGAGGAACTGTTCGACGACCCGCGCTTCGCGGTCACCGAGGTCGGTCCGTTCGTGGTGGTCACGCGCGCCGCAGGGGCATAACGGCCCGGACGCCGGCGTCGCGCAGGTACAGGCCTCCCCAGACGAAGATCCCGGCGTAGATCGGGAACAGGGTCGTGCTGAGGATCGGCTGTTCGGTGAGCATGTTGGTCGCGACCGCGCCGCCGAGGTACCCGGTGATCAGCACTGCCCCGAGGATCGACGTGACCGGTACGACGTACAGCACCAGGCTTGCGAGCAGGACGGCCCCGATGACCCTGTTCAGGCTCGGGTCGAAGCCGAGTTCGGCCATTGCGTCCTTCACCTGCGACGTGTTCATCAGATGGATGACCGAGTCGAAGAGCAGGAAAAGCACTACCAGTGCGGTGACGACCAGCCCGGCGATGCGAGCGGGCTTCGACACAACGGCGTAGTCGGTGCGCTGAACTGATTGCGAGGTGGTGGTCATGAGAGTCTCCCGGGATCGATGCGGTGTCACATATCGGTTGTGTCCCTACATCGACCCGCCCCGGGCCGGGAATTCATCGTTTACGGGAGACGCGACGCCAGAAGTTCCGCGAGATGTGTGCCGCGGCGTGAGGTGAGATCGCCGATCTGGGTCCGACACGAGTATCCGTCGGCGAGCACGACGGTGTCGGCCGACGCGGCCTCGACTGCCGGGAGAAGCTGTGCGCCCGCCACCGCGACGGAGACGTCGTAGTGCCCGCGTTCGACGCCGAAGTTCCCCGCGAGGCCGCAGCACCCACCGAGCCGCTGCACCTGCGCGCCTGCGGTCCGCAGCAGCGCGGCGTCGACGCCCCACCCCATGACAGCGTGATGGTGACAGTGCGGCTGGGCGACGACCGTGGTGCCGTCGAGTGACGGCGGCGTCCAGTCCCCGAGGAATTCGGCGAGCGTGGAGGTACTGTCGGCGACGATCCGGGCCGGTTCGGAGCCGAGCATCTCGACTGCATCCGAGCGCAACACCGCGGTGCACGACGGTTCGATCCCGACGATCGGCGTTCCGATACGAAACAACTCGGAAATGGTGCGTCCCAATATTTTTCGAGCAGTTCCGAGCTGACCGGTGGTGATCCACGTCAAGGCGCAGCACTGCTGCTCCTCGGTGATCAGCACGCGGTGCCCGGCAGCTTCGAGTACCCGCACCGCGGCCACGCCGACTTCGGGGGTGAAGTACTCGGTGAAGGTGTCGACGAACAGCACCACCGGGCGCCCGCTCCGGGACCGCTGCGCAGCGGTGTCGGCGAACCAGCGACGAAACGTGCGGGGCGCGAAGGCGGGGACGGTGCGGCGCCGGTCCATGCCCGCGAGCGTGAGTCCCGTTGCGGCGACTCCCGGTATCCGCGTGAGGTTGTTGACCAGCCGGGGTGCGCGGGATGCGAGGGCCGCCCAGCGCGGTAGCCGGCCGAGACTGTAGTGCGCGACAGGACGGAGCCTGCCCCGGTAGGTCTGATGCAGCACTTCGGATTTCCACGTGGCCATGTCCACGCCGGTGGGGCAGTCCGACAGACAGCCCTTGCACGACAAGCACAGATCGAGAGCGTCGTGCACTTCCTTCGACCGCCACGAGTCGGTGACGAGCGTGCCGTTGAGCATCTCCTGCAGCGCCCTGGCCCGTCCGCGGGTGGAATCCTTCTCCTCGCGGGTTGCCTGGTAGGACGGGCACATCACGCCGCCGACAGCGGTGGTGTCGGCGCGGCACTTGCCGACACCGGTACAGCGGTGGACCGCCTGCGTGAAGTTCCCGCCGTCGTCCGAATACCGGAAACCCAAGTCGACGTCCACTTTTCGCGCGGCGGGCACTCGCAGATCGAGGTCGACGGGGCGCGGGTCGACGAGCACCCCGGGATTGAGGACGTTGTCGGGGTCGAACACCGACTTCACGGCGCCGAACAGTCGGATCGCAGCCGGGGAGTACATCAGTGGGAGCAGTTCGCTGCGGGCCCGGCCGTCACCGTGCTCGCCCGACATCGACCCGCCGTAGTCGGCGACGAGGCGGCCCGCCGCGAAGAGGAACTCACGGAACAGGCCGGGGACCTCGAGCGGCACATCGAGGCGGATGTGAATGCATCCGTCGGCGAAATGCCCGTAGGGATAGCCGGTGATGCCGTAACTGTCCGTCAGTTCCTGGAAGTCGCGCAGATAGCTCCCGATGCGCTCCGGCGGTACGGCGGCGTCCTCCCACCCCGCGTGCGCGGGCAGACCCTGCGGGCTCCGCGCGGACAACCCCGATCCGTCCTCCCGGATCCGCCACAGCGCGTCCGCCCGCACCTGATCGTCCACCTGCAGCGTGTCCACCGCCCCCGATGCCGTCGCCAGTCCCCGCGCGCGCTCACGGACCTCGTCGGGATCGTCGCCGGCCAACTCGACGAACAACCATGCGGCGCCGCGCGGCAACGGCGGCACCGCCTGCGGTCCACGACGGGAACGGACGACGTCGACGATCCGCGAGTCGAGTCCTTCGCACGCCGTAGGCCGGAAACACAGCAACGTGTGGGCCGCATTACCGGCAGCAACGATGTCCGGATACCCGAGCACCACCATCGTGCGTACGCGCGGATCCTCGACCAGGCGGAGCGTCGCCTCGGTGGTGATGCCGAGCGTGCCCTCGCTGCCGATCAGCAGGCCGCGCACGTCGAACCGGTTCTCGGGCAGCAGACATTCGAGCGCATAGCCCGACACCTGGCGGCCGAATCGGCCGAACTCGGTGCGGACCGTGGCGAGGTCACGGGCCACGATCTCGCGCAGAGGTTCGAGGATTCCGTCGGTGCCGGGCAGCGACAGCGGGTGCCCGCTTCCGGTGAGGACCTCGAGCGCCACCACATTGTCGGAGGTTCGGCCGTACCCGAGTGCGCGGGCACCACACGCGTTGTTGCCGATCATCCCGCCGACGGTGCAGCGGTTGTGGGTGGACGGATCGGGGCCGAACCGGAGTCCGTACGGCGCGGCGGCCCGTTGCACGTCGGTCTGCACGACACCCGGTTGCACGCGGGCCGTACGCGCGTCCGGATCGATCTCGAGCACCCGCCCGAGATGGCGGGAGAAATCGAGCACCACACCCGGCCCGACGGCGTTGCCCGCAAGCGATGTGCCGGCGCCGCGCGACGTGAGGGGCACGCCCTCCCGGCGGCACACGTCGAGAACGGCCGCAACCTCGTCGACCGATCGTGGACGGACCACGGCCTGAGGCGGCACGCGATACAGCGAGGCATCGGACGAATACATGGCGCGGGCTGCGGTGTCGTCACAGACCTCGGCGATCCCGGCCGCCCGCAGCGCGCGTCCGATCGGCGTCGCTGTGTCCATGGTGTCCGATGCTAGTGGGGGTCGGTGGCGCACCGGACGGGGTCGGAAGAACCCGCCACGCCGACCGCACCTTCCGGTGTCGCGGCGAACACAGCGGCACCCTCGCATAGCATCGGGCCTTGTGCCTGCCGAAACCCGAGCGCCCGAAAACGCCCCTTCACCCGATCCGACGACGCAGTTCCGCACCGCGCGCGTAGTCGCGATCGTGACGGGTCTGCTCGCTTTCGTCCTGGCGCTGAGTGTCCCGTTCCTCCCGGTCCGGCAGGAAGCGACCAGCCTCGCCTGGCCCCAGAACAACTCGCTCGACAACCTCGAGGCGCCGCTGGTCTCGTACACCCCGCTGTCGCTGCGCGTGAGTGTTCCGTGTTCGGCAGCAGAGTCGCTCGGGGAAGACGGCGGGACGCTCGTGTCGACCGTTCCCCCCGGCGCGCCCGACGCGACCGACACCGCGCTCGTCATCAGGGCCGTCCCGGGCACGGACGGCAACCCCGGTGCGATCGAAGCGGTGCTGCGCAACTCGGTGCTGGTGTCCACTCCGCTCGACACACCGTGCACCGCCGTCACGGTCGCATCGAATGCGGAACTGACCGCCGCCGAGGTCGTGGGCGCGGACCCGCGGCTCGCCGTCGAGGTGGAGGGCGATTCCCGGCCCCAGATGGTCGGCGTGTTCAGCGACCTGAACGGATCTGCCACGGCACTGACCTCCGGTGCGGACACCGAGAGGCTGTCGGTGCGCGCCGACCTCGACACCCGGTTCACGTCGACACCCACGCTGATCAAGTTGGCCGCGATGATCCTGTGCGTCCTCTCGACGGTGATTTCTCTCGTCGCGCTGCATCGCCTCGACAGCGTGGATCGGCGGCGGGCCCGCCGCTTCTTCCCCTCCCACTGGTGGCGATTCACGATCGCCGACGGCGTGGTCGTCGGGACACTGCTCCTGTGGCACGTCATCGGTGCCAACACCTCGGACGACGGTTACATCCTCAACATGGCCCGGGTATCGGGCGACGCCGGCTACATGTCGAACTATTTCCGGTGGTTCGGTGTCCCCGAAGCGCCCTTCGGGTGGTTCTACGACGTCCTGGTGCTGATGTCGCAGGTGTCGACGGCCAGTATGTGGATGCGGCTGCCCGCGCTCGTCGCGGCGATCCTGTGCTGGATGGTCATCAGCCGGGAAGTCATCCCCCGGCTCGGCACCGCGGTCCGGCACAGCCAGGTGGCGCTGTGGACCGCCGGACTGGTCTTCCTCGCGTTCTGGCTCCCGTACAACAACGGCCTGCGTCCCGAACCGATCATCGCGGTCGGCGCCCTGCTGACGTGGTGCTCCATCGAACGCGCGATCGCGACCGGCCGCATGCTCCCTGCCGCGATCGCGGTCCTCATCGCCGCATTCTCGCTCGCGGCCGGACCCACCGGCGTCATCTGCGTCGCGGCACTCATCGCGGGCGCCCGCCCCCTCGTGAAAGCCCTCGTGGCGCGCCGCCCCCTCGTGGGATGGGCGCCGCTCGCCCCGCTCCTCGCGTCGGGCACCGTCGTACTCGTCGTGGTGTTCGCCGATCAGACTCTCGCGTCGGTGCTCGAAGCCACCCGCGTGCGCTCCGCGGTCGGGCCGAACGTGCCCTGGTTCGACGAACGGCTGCGCTGGGACGCGCTGCTGACGGTGTCGCCGGACGGCTCGGTCGCCCGCCGATTCGGCGTGTTCGTGATGCTGCTGTGCCTGGTCGTGTGCGTCATGCTGATTCTCCGCAAGGGCCGCATCCCCGGGACCGCGATCGGACCCTCCCGGCGCATCCTCGGCATCGTCTTCGCGTCCCTGCTCCTCATGATGCTCACCCCGACCAAGTGGACGCATCACTTCGGTGTCTACGCCGGGCTCGCGGGATCGATCGCCGCGCTCGCCGCAGTCGGCGTCGGGGCGGTGGGCATCCGGTCCGCCCGCAACCGGGCCCTCTTCACCGCGGGCGTGCTGTTCGTCCTGGCGATGGCGTTCACCGGATCCAACGGCTGGTGGTACGTCTCGAGCTTCGGTGTTCCCTGGTGGGACAAGCCGCCGTCGATCTCCGGGTACGCGTTCTCCACCGCACTGCTCGGCCTCACCGTGGTCGCGCTGATCGTGGCCGCATGGTTCCACCTGCGTGAACCGTTCGTCGCGCCACGACCCGAACGCAACGGACGAATGAAGGCACTCGCCTCCGCGCCGCTCACTCTCGTGGCCGCAGGAGTGGTGCTGTTCGAGGTCCTGTCGTTGATCAAGGGCGCGGTGGCGCAGTATCCGGCGTACTCGATCGCGCAGTCCAATCTGTCCGCCCTGCGCGGCGACAGTTGCGCCCTGGCCAACGACGTTCTCGTCGAGTCCGACCCGAACGCGACGATGCTCTCGCCGCTCGACGGATCGGTCGCCGACGCACTCGGTGCCGGGACGTCGACCGGATTCACACCCGACGGTGTCGCTTTCGACCTCACCGCCGACGCCGAGACCTCCACGACAGGTGGCGCGAACACCGTCGACTCCGAAGTCGGTGGCACCACCACCTCGACGGGTGCGGGCACCGGCGGTGGACGAACCGGCAACCAGGGCGTCAACGGCAGCACCGTCCGCCTGCCGTTCGGGCTCGACCCCGCGACCACGCCGATCCTGGGCAGTTACCGGACCGGGGTGCAGCAGGCCGCCGCGCTCGAGTCCGGCTGGTACGTCCTTCCCGAACGCACCGAGGACACCCCGCTGCTCGTCGTCACGGCGGCCGGCCGGGTCCACTACGTCGACCCTGACGGTGTGATCACCCCCGGACAGGACGTGCAACTCGAGTTCGGTGCCACCTCGGGTGGCGAAGTGTCGCCGGTCGGCCGGGTCTCCCCCATCGACATCGGCCCGTCACCGTCGTGGCGCAACCTGCGTGTGCCCACCGACGCCATCCCTGCCGACGCGGACGTCGTCCGGATCGTCGTCGACGACGGCAACCTGGCTCCGGACCAGTGGGTCGCGGTCACACCGCCGCGCATGCCGCGCCTCGACACGCTGAACGAGGTCGTCGGTTCGCAGGCTCCGGTTCTCATCGACTGGTCGGTGGGCTTGGCCTTCCCGTGCCAGCGGCCCTTCGGTCACCGCAACGGCATCGCCGAGGTCCCGGAGTTCCGCATCCTTCCCGACCGGGTGGGTGCCGATGCGACGAACGGCTGGCAGGACGACATCGGCGGCGGCCCGCTCGGCTGGATACCGCAGCTCCTGGCCGCCGAGACCATCCCCACCTACCTGAACCACGACTGGGATCGCGACTGGGGTTCGCTCGAGCGGTACCGCCCGATCGACCCCGACGCGACGGGTGCGGTGATCGACACCGAGGAGGTCACGCGGTCCGGTGTGTGGAATCCGGGACGTGTCCGTGACGGGGTGCCTGTCCTGCTGGAATGAGGGCGTGTGCCGTCACACGTGGGCTGCCGATACCATCGGAACCCGTGCCCGACGACGTGACGACCGCCCCCGCTCCCAGCGAGACCCCGCTCAGGTCCGTCGGCGAGGATCTTCGTACGCAGTACCGGACCGCACGACTCGTCGCCGCTGTCGCGGGACTGCTCGGCATCGTCCTTGCCGTAGCGACGCCGTTCCTGCCGGTGCGCGTCACGGAAGCGACCGTGACGTGGCCCCAGAACGGCTCGGTCACCGACATCGAACTGCCGTTGATGTCGCAGGTACCGCTCAGTTTCGAGGCGACTATCCCGTGCGTCGCGGTCGGTGAGCTTCCCGACTCGGGCGGGATGCTGCTCGCGACCGCACCCGCGAACGGTCAGGACGCCGCGCTCAACGCGATGTTCGTGCGTGTCGGCGAGGAGAACGTCGATGTGCTCGACCGCAACGTCGTGGTGGCGACGGCACCGCGCAGCGAGGTGGAGTCGAGTTCGTGCACCGAGATCCGTTTGTTCTCGGACGCCGACCGGACGACCGCCGAATTCGTCGGGCTCTTCGACGAGAACGGTCTCCCGCGCGCCGGGGAACTCGGTGGAGACCTGCGGCCGCTGGTCGTGGGCGTCTTCAGTGACCTGACCACCGCGGTGCCCGGACTCGAGGTGACCGTGGACGTGGATTCGCGCTTCACGTCGTCGCCGACCCTCGTCAAGTCGCTGGCCATGATCCTCGCGGTCCTGTCGACCGCACTCGCGCTCGCCGCGCTCGCGAAGCTGGACGGCACCGACGGACGCGGGCACCGCCGTTTCCTGCCCGCACGCTGGTGGAAGTTCAGCGGCGTCGACATCGTCGTGATCGGCACGCTCATCGGCTGGCACTTCTTCGGCGCGAACACCTCCGACGACGGTTACCTCCTGTCGATGGCCCGGGCGTCGGAGCACTCCGGCTACATGGCGAACTACTTCCGGTGGTTCGGTGTACCCGAAGCGCCGTTCGGCTGGTACTACGACGTGCTGGCGGCGTTCGCGAAGATCTCCACGGCGAGCCCGTGGATGCGACTGCCGGCACTGCTCGCCGCCATCGTCTGCTGGATGGTCATCAGCCGGGAGGTCGTGCCCCGGCTCGGGCGCGCCGTCCGGGAGAACCGGATCGCGCTGTGGACCGGCGGACTGGTGTTCCTCGCCTTCTGGCTCCCCTACAACAACGGCCTGCGTCCCGAACCGATCGTCGCCCTCGGCGCGTTGCTGACGTGGTGCTCGATCGAGCGCGCGATCGCCACCGGCCGTCTGTTGCCGGCCGCGACAGCCGTCATCATCGGCGCCTTCACGCTGGCGGCCGCCCCGACCGGCCTGATGTGTATCGCCGCGCTGATCGCGGGCCTGCGGCCCATGACGCGCATCGTGGTCCGCCGTCACCGTGAGGTCGGCACGCTGCCGTTGCTCGCTCCGATCGGCGCAGCCGGTGTGCTCGTCCTCGTGGTGGTCTTCTCGGACCAGACCCTCGCGGCGGTCCTCGAGGCCACCCGTGTGCGCACGATCATCGGCCCCAACGAGGAGTGGTGGAACGACTTCCTCCGCTACTACTACCTGATGGTGCAGACCGTCGACGGGTCGCTGGCACGCCGTTTCGCGTTCCTGGTCATGCTGCTGTGCCTGTTCACGACGATGCTCGTGCTGCTGCGTCGCCGGAAGATCCCCGGCATCGCCATGAGCCCGTCGTGGCGCCTGCTCGGCATCGTCTTCGGAACGATGTTCTTCATGATGTTCAACCCCACGAAGTGGACCCACCACTTCGGGGCGTACGCGGGCATCGCCGGATCGCTCGCCGCACTGACCGCCGTGCTCGTCTCCGCCAGTGCTCTGCGATCGCGGCGAAACCGCACGATCTTCCTGGCAGGTCTGCTCTTCGTCCTCGCGGTGTCGTTCGCCGGCATCAACGGTTGGTGGTACGTCTCGAGCTACGGCGTTCCGTGGTTCGACAAGACCGTCTCGTTCCAGGGCACCCAGTCGAGCTCGGTGTTCCTCATCCTCTTCGGTGCGGCGCTGCTCCTCGTCGCCTGGCAGTACCTGCGCGAAGGCTATGCGGCGCCACCGGAGAAACCGACGACGCGCAAGGGCCGCCGTATCCGGACCTTTGCGGCCGCGCCGCTCACCGTCGTCGCCGCGGTCATGGTTCTGTTCGAGGTGCTCTCACTCCTCAAGGGCGCTGTGGCGCAATACCCCGCCTACTCGCTCGCCCGGTCCAACATCGGTGCCCTCGCAGGTGACACCTGCGGCCTCGCGAACGACGTGCTCGTCGAGATCGACCCCAACCAGGGCCGTCTCGAACCGATCACCGACCCCGCGAATCCTCCGGCCGGCGGAGATCCGCTCGCCGGATCCTCTCCCCGTGGATTCAGCCCGGACGGCGTTCCGTCCGACCTCACCGCCGACTACGTCGAGGTCAAACCCGGACAGGGCAACACCGACAACCAGAGTGTCGGCCCCACGTTCGAGACCGGCTCCGGCGGCGGCACCACCGGTGGACGAGGTGCACAGACCGTCAACGGCAGTACCGCGCGCCTGCCGTTCGGACTCGACCCGGCCGTCACCCCGGTCCTCGGTAGCTACCAGCAGGGCGTGCAGGAACCGGCAAGCCTCACCTCGAGCTGGTACCAGCTGCCCGAGCGTGCCGACGAGTCGCCGCTGATCGTGCTCTCGGCCGCCGGCCGCGTCTGGTCCTACGACGACACCGGTGCCCTGAACTACGGACAGTCGCTGCTCGTCGAGTACGGCACACGGCTGCCCGACGGAACCGTCGAGGCGAAGGGCACCTACCTGCCGCGGGACATCGGTCCGGCACCGTCGTGGCGGAACCTGCGTGTGCCGATCGCAGATCTGCCGGAGGACACCGACGCGGTGCGGATCGTCGCGAACGATCCCAACCTCACCGGAGACCAGTGGCTCGCGTTCACGCCGCCGCGGGTGCCCGTCCTCGACACCCTCGACAGCGTGATCGGCTCGGAGCAGCCCGTCCTGCTGGACTGGGCCGTGGGTCTGCAGTTCCCGTGCCAGCGGCCGTTCGATCACTGGGCCGGTGTCGCCGAGATGCCGAACTACCGCATCCTCCCCGACCGTCCGCTCGCGGTGTCGTCGACCGACACGTGGCAGTCGGCGGACAACGGTGGTCCGCTCGGATTCACCGAGGTCCTCGCCCGTGCCGAACAGATTCCGACGTATCTGAAGAACGACTGGGCCCGCGACTGGGGCTCGCTGGAGCGGTACGTCCCGAACTACCCGGACGCGGTTCCCGCGGAGATCGCGACCAGCGAGGTGAACCGCTCGGGACTCTGGAAGCCTGCGTCGATGCGCGTGTACGAGTAGCGTCCGAGGCTGCCGCACGGGTAACCATGTCGCGTATCCCTAGAATGCGGGAGTGACCATCGAGAACAGCGCGGACGCCTCGTCGCTCTCCCCGCGAGCCACCCAAGCGGTCAGGCGGAGTCTGACCCCGCGGCAGGAGGCTGCGAGTCGCGATGTGGACCGGCTCATCCGCGCCGGCCGAGAACTGCTGACGCAGGGTGCTCCCGCACGCGTCGCGGACATCGTCACCGCTGCCGGACTGTCGAACGACGCCTTCTACCGGTACTTCCGGAGCAAGAGCGATTTCGTCGACGCCGTGGTCGAGGAGGGCAGCCAGCGGCTTTTGAACTACCTGCGCCGGAAGATGGACGCGGCAGGAAGCCCCGAGGGCGCTCTCCGGGCGGGCGTCGCCGCGGTCCTCAGTCAGGCGGTCGACCCGAGCATCGGAGCCGCGACCCGCAATGTCGTCGCGGCGGGAGGCGGTCGTCCTCATGCGCCGAAGGTGCGCGAGGATCTCGAGTTCGCGCTCGCGGAGGTGCTCGCCGGACCGATCCGCGAGCTGGGCTCGACCGACCCCGAACGGGATTCGCGCGCAACGTCGATCCTGTTGCTCGCCTCGATGGAACACCTGCTCTGGCGAGACACCACCAGCTTCGATGCCGACGCAGAGGTCGAGCACATCGTCGGCTACGTGCGCCGCGCCCTGTCCGTCTAACCGGCACAGACGAATGCCGTAGTGGGCTGCACAGTGCGCGTGCAGCCCGCTACGGCATCGTTGTCACACGGTGGCCGTCAGAGCGGCAACAGGTGGTGCTTGCGCGGGTTCTTGAACACGGTCTTGTCGCGCAACAGATTCAGCGCGCGCCGGATCTCGAGCCGCGTCGAAGCCGGGTCGATGACGGCGTCGATGTAGCCGCGCTCGGCAGCGATGTACGGCGTCGCCACATGCTCGTTGTAGAAGTTGATGAGCTGCTGACGCACGGCGGGAGCGTTGTCGCCCGCGTCGGCAATCTGCTTGCGGCCGATGACCGCAACCGCGGACTCGGCACCCATCACGGCGATGCGGGCCGTCGGCCACGCGAAGTTGATGTCGGCGCCGAGTTGCTTGGAACCCATCACCGCGTAACCGCCGCCGTACGACTTGCGCACCACCACGGTCACCTTCGGCACGGACGCCTCGACGTACGAGAACAGGAACCTGCCGCCACGCTTGATGACGCCGATCTTCTCCTGCTCCACACCGGGCAGGAAGCCCGGAGTGTCGACGACGAAGACCAGCGGGATGCTGTAGGCGTCGCAGACCCGGACGAAGTGCGCGGCCTTGTCGGCTGCGGCCGCGTCGAGCGCACCGGACAGATGGAGCGGCTGGTTCGCGACGACACCCACCGGGCGGCCGTCGACGCGGGCGTATCCGGTGATGATGTTGTGCGCGGTCTGCGAACGGACCTCGAAGAAGTCGCCGTCGTCGAAAATCTTCAGCAGGATGTCGTGCATGTCGTAGCCGGAGTTGTCGGCGTCCGGCATGAACGAATCGAGTTCGAGGTCGTCGGGCGTGATTTCCGGTTCCAGACCGGGATTGACGACCGGCGGCTTCTCCTGCGCGTTCGACGGCATGTAGCTCAGGTACTGGCGCACCCACTCGAACGCGGCCTTCTCGTCGGGCGCGACGTGGTGCACGTTGCCGTATTCGGCTTGCTTACGCGCGCTTCCCAGTTCATGAAGGCTGACGTCCTCACCGGTGACGGCCTTGATGACGTCCGGTCCGGTGACGAACATGTGGGCGTCTTCGGTCGCGACCACGACATCGGTGTTGATCGGGGCGTACACGGCACCGCCGGCACACTTGCCGACGATGACCGAGATCTGCGGGCACAGGCCCGACAGCGGCTCGGTGCGCTTCCCGATCTCGCCGTACCAGGCGAGCGACGTGACGGCGTCCTGCACGCGCGCGCCACCGGAATCGTTGATGCCCACGACGGGGCAGCCGATTTTGAGGGCGTAGTCCAGGACCGCGGAAACCTTGCGGCCGAACATCTCTCCGACGCTGCCGCCGAGAACCGTCTGGTCGTGGGAGAAGACCGCGACCGGCCTGCCCTCGACCGTGCCGTGCCCGACGACGACGGCGTCGCCGTAGAAGGCGTCCTCGCGGCCGGGCGTCTTCATCAACGCGCCGATCTCGACGAAGCTCCCCTTGTCGAGGAGCATGTCGATGCGCTCACGCGCACTCGGAATGCCCTTCTTCGCGCGCTTGGCGACTGCGATCTCGCCCGCAGGTTCCTGCGCGATCTCCAGTTTCTGGCGCAGCTCGGCCAGCTTTTCTGCCGTGGTGGTGGTCACTACTCGTTCAGCTCCTCGAGGCCTCGATGGCGGCCAGCTTACGGGTCAGGTCTGCCCCCACCTTGGCGATGTACGGCTCGTCGACGATCTGCAGGTGATCGCCACCCACCGACACGACTTCCAGATTCGCGACGACGTCTCCCCAGCCACCGTCGGGCTGCCGGGTGCCGAACGCCGGCTCCAGGTCGATCGCGTCGTCGTGGTAGCGATCCGCCATGTAGAGAACGACATCGCCGTCGTAGGTTTCGAGTTCCGCGGTCTGGATCGCCCGGTTGTCGAGCCACGACGTGCGCTGGTGCTCGATGATGCCGCCGGGGATCTCGACACCGCTCATCTCGAGCAGGCCCATGAGGATTCCGATCTGGTCCTCGTCGGACTCGGCCTCGGCCAGAAGGTCGTACGGCAGCGGTGCTTCGATGCCGTAGGTCTTCTTCGCGAACCGCGCGTAGCGCTGCCAGCGCTTCCTGATCTCCTCGGGCGTGTTCTCGACCTTCTCGCCCGCCATGACGGTGTCGATCAGTCCGACGACACGCACGTCCTTGCCGCGTTCGCGCAACAGGCGCGCCACCGCGTAGGCGAGCACACCTCCGAGCGACCAGCCGTAGAGCACGTACGGGCCGTCGCCCTGGATCTCCTCGATGAGCGGCAGATAGACCGCGGCGCGCTCTTCGATCGGTCCCTCGGTGCGTTCGAAGCCGTACATCGGCGTATCGGCGGGAAGACGCCTGAGCAGCGGTTCGTACGCCACGGTGGAGCCACCTGCCGGGTGGAAGACGAACACCGGCACCGCATCCGAGCCCTCGGGCCGCGGTCGCAGGGCGCGCACCAATCCGTCGATCCGGTCGGAGGATTCGAGGTATCCGCGGACGACATCCGCGAGTTTCTCGATCGTCGCAGCACCCCGCACATCCTCGACGGTGATGCTGCCTCCGGAACGCTCCGTCAGACGGGCCGCGAGCTTGCCGGCTTTCTCGTCGTCCAGCGTGGGAAGCGTGTTGAAGATGCTCTTCGCCGACCGCCCGGTGACCACCGCCCACGACGCGAACGTCAGGCGTTCGGCGGCGTCGCGCGGAGGCACGTCGACGCCACCGTCATCGGTGGTGTCCAGCGACGCGGTCTCGGCCGGAGCGGCAGGCGCCGCGTCCTCCAGGATCTGCTCGGCTTCGGCGACGACCGTGGTGTCCTCCACCGAGGTCGGTGCCTGCTCGTCGGCCGCTGCGTCTTCTGCGGCGTCCGCCGCGCGCTCGGCAGCCTTGTCCGCGGCCTGCTGCTCGGCGAGTGCCGCGACTTCCTCGCGGTTCTCGACGGCGTACCGCAGGTACTTCGCGACGTCGCGCAGGCTCGCATCCTTCACCGCGGAGATCTGGAGTTGCGGAATGTCGAACTCGTACTCCACCCGGTTCTTGATCCGGACCGCCATGAGCGAATCGAGGCCCAGTTCGATCAGCGGAATCTCGACCGGCAGGTCCTCGGGCGCGTATCCCATCGACTCCGCGACGATCAGCGCGAGCCGATCCTCGAGGGTCTGCGAGCCGGCCGGATCCCATCGGTCGCCGGCGCTCTCGGCCACCTCGGCGGTGTCCTCGTCCGTACGGGTCGACGCCGCGGTGGCGGCAACAGGTGCGGACAGCACCTCACCGGAGGTGACGACACCCTCGTGGACGAGCGTGAACCCGCCGTCGTCGAGAGCGTGTACCTGCAGCGACGCACCACCGGGATGGCGGGTGAGCGTGGTGGTGAGCGTCCCGGCTGCGGGCACCGGTGCATGCGGCATCGACGCGGTGAGCGTCACGTCCGCGAGCACCTGCGAGGCCGCGGCCACGAGCAGCGCGGCGGGATCGGCGACGGCCGAAGCCTGCACCTCCCACACGTGCCGGCCGTCGGGGAGTGCGACGTGCGCACCGGGAACCCGGCTGTTGCCCGCGGAGCCGATGCGGGCCTCGACCCAGTACGGCTTCCGCAGGAACGCGGTCCGCGGGATCTCGGCGTAGTCCCCCTCGGGGAGCAGGCTGCCCAAGTCCACGGGATGCCCGTGCACATACAGCTGCGCGAGGGCGAGGAGCACGCCGAGCGACTCGTCTTCCTTGCGCTTGAGCGTCTGGATGAACTGTCCGTCCTGCACGCCCGCGTCGAAAGCGGTCGACGCGACCGACATGAGCGTCGCGGGATTGGCGTTGAGCTCCACGAAGGTGGTGTGGCCGTCGGACAGCGCCTGGCGCACGGCCTGCGTGAAGTACACGCTGTGGCGCATGCCCTTGGTCCAGTACTCGACCCCGTGAATGCCTTCGTGTCCCGGCCGGTACAGGGTTTCCTGGTCCACCGACGAGTACACGGCGACCTTCAGCGGGTGCGGCTCGATTCCGGCGAGTTCGGCAGCGAGCTCACCGAGAATCGGGTCGACCTGCGAGGTGTGGCTCGCGCCCTTCGTCTGCAGGACACGAGCGAATTTCTCCTCGGCCTCGGCGCGGGCGACGATCTCGTTGACCTCGCCCTGCGGGCCACCGATGACCGTGTGGGTGGGCGCGGCGTAGACGCACACCTCGAGGTGCGGGAAGTCCGGGAGCACCGAGGTGATCTCGTCGGCGCTGTATTCGACGAGCGCCATGAGACGGATGTCGTCGCCCTCGAGCTGGCCTTCCGCCTCACCCATCAGCCGCGAGCGGGCGCAGATGACGCGCACGGCGTCCTCGAGCGCGAGTCCACCGGAGATGTACGCGCCGGCAGCCTCACCCATCGAGTGCCCGACGATCGCGGCGGGCTCGGCACCGTGGTGGCGCAGTACCGCCGCGAGGCCGATCTGGATCGTGAAGATCCCGACCTGCGCGGTCTCGACGTCGTAGTCCTGGCTGTCGTCGAGGAACTTCTCCGTCATGGAGTAACCGGACTCATCGACGATCAGCTCGTCGACCTCGTCCACGGCCCGCGCGAACACCGGGTTCTCGAGATACAGCTGCTTTGCCATCTTCCGGTGCTGGGCACCGAAACCGGACAGCACCCACACCGGTCCCGCGGACGCGGGAGAGTCGGCGGTGAAGACACCCTGGGCCGGCTTGCCGGCGGCGACGGCGCGCAGACCGGCGATGGCCTCGGCACGGTCGGCGGCGACCACGACCGCGCGGGAGCGACCGTGATTGCGACGCGCGAGCGTGCGGGCGACGTCGGCGAGCGGAGTCGTGCTGCCCTGCTCGGTCTCGAGCCAGTCGGCGAGGTCGGCAGCGGCGCGGCGACGGCGGGACGGCATCGGAGCGGACACCGCGAGCACGACCGGCATCTCACGAGCCGGTTCCGCGGGGGTCTCGGCGATCTCGGAGACGGCGTCGGACACGATCTCGACCTCGGCCTCGGCCTCGGCTGCTTCCTGCCCGTCGGGGCCGGTGTATTCGTGCACCACGACATGCGCGTTGGTGCCGCCGAATCCGAAACCGGAAATGCCCGCGACCGCGCGTCCCGTGTACCGGGGCCACTTCGCACCGTCGGGAATGACCTGGAGATGCGCCTTGTCGAACGGAATGTACGGGTTGGGCGCGGTGTAGTTCAGCGTCGGAGGAAGCGCGTCCTCCTGCATCGCGAGCACGACCTTGATCAGGCCCGCAGCACCGGCAGCCGACTCGAGGTGGCCGAAGTTGGTCTTCGCCGAACCGAGGAGCACCGGCTTGTCGGCATCGCGGCCGCGTCCGACGACCCGCCCGAGGGCATCGGCTTCGATCGGGTCACCGAGCACCGTGCCGGTGCCGTGTGCCTCGATGTAGTCGACACCCGACGGCAGGATCTGCGCGTCCCGGTAGGCCCGGCGCAGCACGTCGACCTGTGCTTCCGGGTTGGGAGCGGCCAGACCGTTCGAACGGCCGTCCTGGTTGACGGCCGTGCCGGCGATGACGGCGAGAATGTTGTCGCCGTCGCGCTCGGCGTCCTCGAGACGCTTGAGCACGACGAGACCGCCGCCCTCGGCACGGATCATGCCGTCGGCGTCGGCGGAGAAAGCCTTGATGCGGCCGTCGGGAGCCATGACACCGAGTTCGTCGAAACCGAGGGTTCCGGCCGGCGCGAGCAGCATGTTGACGCCACCGGCCAGCGCGACATCGGCTTCACCGCCGCGCAGCGCACGCACCGCCTGATGCACCGCGACGAGCGACGACGAGCACGCCGTGTCGAGGGTGACCGAGGGGCCGTGGAAGTCGTAGAAGTACGAGACGCGGTTGGCGATGACCGCGGACGACGTACCCGTCAGCGCGTACGGGTGCGCAACGGACGGGTCGACCGAGGCCAGCAGCATGTAGTCGCTCGCCGAACTGCCGATGAAGACACCGACCGAACCACCCTTGAGGTCGCTCGGAGGAATGTGCGCGTGCTCGAGCGCCTCCCACGTCAGTTCGAGCGCGAGACGCTGCTGCGGGTCGACCATCTCGACCTCGCGCGGCGACATCGCGAAGAACTCGGCGTCGAAGCCCTTGACGTCGTCGAGGTAGCCACCACGGGTGTTGGCCTTGCGGATCGACTCGCGGACGGCCGGGTCGCCTTCGAACTCCGACCAGCGGCCCTCGGGAAGATCGCCGATGGCGTCCCGCCCGGACGAGAGCAGATCCCACATCTGCTCCGGCGTCTCGATATGACCCGGGAAGCGCGTCGACACACCGACGATCGCGATGTCCTTCGACGCCCCCGACGGTCGCGCCGCGTAGAGGGACGCGTCGTCGTCGTCTTCGGGACGTTCCGGTTCGCCCTCGATGATGCGCGTTGCCAGCGACGCGATGGTCGGATGCTGGTACGCGATCGTCGCGTTCAGGGTGACGTCGAGAAGATCCTCGATCTCACCGCTCAAGGCCACCGCGTCGCGGGACGACAGTCCGAACTCCTCGAGCGGACGATCATCCGTGATCTGCGAGACCGGCTGGCCGGTCGTGTTTGCGATCCAGTTCCGCAGCCAGTCACGCAGTTCCGCAACGGTCATTTCCATGTCAGCCATCAACCCACCACGCTACCCGGGAACAAGAACATTTCTTCACACGCTGTCGGGGAACGCCTGCTGCTGGTGACCACCGCGCAGCGTTCCCTCGATGTAGGCGGCCTTGCAGGCGCGCCGTGCGATCTTTCCGCTGGAAGTACGCGGGATGGAACCCGCGGGAACGAGCAGCACGTCGCGCGCCGTCACGCCGTGGCGTGCCGAGATCGCGGCGCGCACGGCATCCGCGACCGGCTGCGGGTCGACCTTGCCCGCACCCGGTGCGCGCTCGGCGACCACGACGAGTTGCTCGGACGAATCGTCCGCGTCGAACTCGAGGCCCGAGGCGGCGTTCTCGAACACCACCTGCGGGAGCTGGTTGGCAGGAACCGCGAACGCGGCCACGAACCCGGGGCGCAGCGCGGGGCTGGCCTCCTGAGCCGAGTACTCGAGGTCCTGCGGGTAGTGATTGCGGCCGTCGACGATGACGAGGTCCTTGACGCGTCCGGTGATGTACAGCTCACCGTCGATGTACACGCCGTAGTCGCCCGTGCGGAGCCACTTGGCGTCGTCGGGGGTGCCCTCGGCGTGGCTGCCCTCGGGAAGCCGCTGCGTGATCTTGTTGTGGAAGGTCTCGTCGGTTTCCTTCTTACGACCCCAATAGCCGATGCCGACGTTGTCGCCGCGCAGCCAGATCTCGCCGACGTGCTCGTCCGGAACCTCGGCGCCGGTCTCGGCGTCGACGATCGCGGCCCACTGGCTGATCGACACGAAACCACAGGACACCTGCGGGATCGCGTTCTCGGCGTCGCGGTCGACGCGCACGACCCGGCCACGGTTGAGTTCGTCGCGGTCGACGTAGAGGACCTTCGCTTCGTCGCTGTGCTTGGTGGACGAGACGAACAGCGTCGCCTCGGCCATCCCGTACGACGGCTTGATCGCGGTCTTGGGCAGGCCGTACGGCGCGAACGCCTCGTTGAACTTGCGCATCGACGACGTGGTCACCGGCTCGCTGCCGTTGATCAGGCCGATGACGTTGCTCAGGTCGAGGGTTTCGCCGTCCTTGGGCAGGCCGCGCGCGGCGGCGTGCTCGAAGGCGAAGTTGGGCGCGGCGGCGAACGTGCCGGCACCGTCGGAGACGGCGGCGAGTTCGCGGATCCAGCGACCGGGACGTGCGACGAACGCACGCGGGCTCATGATGGTGATGTACTTTCCGCCGATCGCGGGCAGGATCACCGTCAGCAGGCCCATGTCGTGGAACAGCGGCAACCAGGTCACGCCACGCGAGGTCTCGTTGAGCTCGATCGAATCGGCCATCTGGATGACGTTGGTGAGCACCGAGCGGTGGGTGATCTCCACGCCGGCCGGGACGCGGGTCGAGCCCGACGTGTACTGCAGGTACGCGATGTCGTCGGTGGAGACCGCGGGGCTGGTCCACGAGTCCGCGAGCGTGTCGGGGATCGCGTCGACGGCGATTACCCGGGGACGCTGCGCGGCGGGGAGGGGGCGGAAGAACTGCCGGACACCTGCGGCAGACGAGGTGGCGGTGAGGATCGCGCTCGGAGTGCAGTCGCCCAGAACGGCGTGCAACCGGTCCGTGTGGCCGGGCTCGTCGGGATCGAACAGCGGTACGGCGATGACGCCCGCGTAGATCGCGGCGAAGAAGGAGACCACGTAGTCGAGGCCCTGAGGGGCGAGGATCGCTACCCGGTCGCCGGGATCGGTGACCTGCTGCAATCGCGCGGCGATGGCCTTGAGCCGGACGCCGAATTGGTTCCACGTCAGTTCGTGGACCTCACCGTCCCGTTCCCGCGAGTAGTCGATGTAGCGGTAAGCCGTCTCGTCACCGTTGGAGGCCACGTTCTGCTCGAGGTGATCGAGCAGCGTGTTCCCCTCCGGCAAGTTGATCCGGCCGTTTTCATCGATGAACTCTTCGAACCCGACGCTCAATTCCTTCTCCCTGTCGAAGCGATCCCACAACCACTCGACATGGTTGCGCCCCTAACTCTTTCTTGCGCTGCCAGATCATCTCCTCGAACACCGCGAACAGCGTCTGTGTACGACTCACTGAAGGTGTTCATCGGTCCGAGGTCACGGATATGTTACAGATCGGCATCGCTTACCCACCCCACGAATACCGGAATCGACGGGACAGGCACTTCCGTCCCCTTCGGGAAGCCACCAACATACGACATCGCCGACCCGCTGTGCACATTCGGCGCCCTTTCCGCAGGGGTCCCGGGCCCGGTATGCGTGCCGGTGTCATCCCCCGACCTGCGCAGTACCCGCCTCGGCCCGCCCGAAACGTGCGCGCGGCGCACCGGACCGATATCGACGCGCAGACGCGCGGACGACGTGGTAGTGACGTGGATCATCGGAACGCAGCGGAGGCCGAGGTCGCCGGTGCGGGTACGCCCCATCGCCGGGCGGGTATTCGCCGCTCCGTCGCTGGCACCCATCGGACCTCTTCTCCTGTGGCAGTCATCGCGAACCGCGCGCCCCGGATCGGCCGGGCGTGTCGGCCGAGGGATGAGTCTAGAGGCCGACGGCAGGACCGTTGCACCCGGTGGTGACGACCGACACTACTGGCGAGTAACCCTCGAGGAACCTCACTCCTCGGCAGGATGCGGGGCGGATTCGATCAAATCGGTCGCCCACGACGTGATCCACTGCGGTGCGGTGGTCCCGTTCTCGTCGACGACATACCAGTTGTACTGCGCATGGATCGGGTTGTTCACGTACTCGAGGATGCGCGGCGCAGCAGTCGCCCAGTTCGACGGATTGAACGCGTTCGCAGGGGCGTCGCAGATGCTGTCGGTCGGCGCGCAGATCTGCACGGTGCGGTCGTCGAGCGCTCCGAAACCGCCCGGACGTTCGCCCGTCATGGTGATGCCCGGCAGTCGCAGTCCGGCGAGCGACAGTTCCGCGCCCACTCCCGCGACCGGGGCTCCGATGTCGGTTCCCGACACGCCGTCGCGCCGGCCGTCCGCGATCAGCGCGACCCCGAGGACACGATCCGCCGGAACCGGACCGTTGCCGGCACCGATCTGCGCCGCTACGTCACCCACGATCACCGCACCCTGCGAAAAGCCGGTGAGCACATAGCTCGTGAGCGGGCACTCGGCGAAGCGCTGCGACAGGAAATCTGTGGTCGCCGCCGTACCCGCGCCGCGGCTGTTGTTGTACGACTGCTGACCGTCCGGGGGAATGGCGATCGGGTTCGAGAACTGAGCGACGTACGGGACGGTGTACACGTCCGCCCGCTGCGGATCGAACCGCTCCTGGAGCGGGCGCGTCACGTTGAGCATCAACGACATGGGATTTGCGGTCGGGTTGTAGGGATCGTCCCCGATCGCCGACTCCCACGTCCCCGGCACGCTGACGACCTGCACATCCGGGCACGACGCCGGCTGCGACTGCGTGTCGTCGGGACCCTGCGGTGGGGTCGGGCCCGGCACATCGAGCCGTCCCGCAAGCAGGTACCAGAGCACCAGCACGACGGCCAGGAGGAGCAGCGCCCCCAGAACCACGATTGTGCGCCCACTACGGCGCTGCTTCGTCCTGACCATCGTGCCGACCTTCCTAGCTGCAGTACGTGTCGCCCGCGACGGCGATGTAAGTGTCCGCGGTAGCAGCGGCCTGTTCCTCGGTGATCTCGCCTCCGGAGGTGACCGACTCGCTGCCGACCAAGGCGGTGACGAACGTCTTCACCTCGGACGGGGAGCCACCCTGCGCCTGAGCGCTGCAGATGTAGTCCGCGATGCTGATCGCGCCGGCCTCGTCGGACGGCTCGACACCCTCGGCACGCAGCGCGGCGAGGAACTCGTCGCCTTCCGCGGTGGGAGCGGGCGCCCCACCGGGTGCCCCGCCACCGGGGGCCGGCGTCGCGGCGGGCGGTGCGGACTCGTCACCACTCGCGGTGGTGCTCGAGGTCTCGCCCGCGCCGGTCTCGTCCGCCTCGTCGGTGGGAGACACCGTACTGGTCGACGTCGTCACACCGGTCGTCGTCGGTGTGCTCGTAGCGGTGGAGTCGTCGCTTCCGCAGGCGGACAGAACTGCGGTGGCGGCGATTGCCGCGGCGAGTGCGCCGAAGACGCGGGTGGAGCGCGAGCGGGTCCGTGCAGGCATGTGGTGGTGTCCTCACATCCGGTATCGAGCAGAACTGGAACAGGGTGTGCCCCAGGCTACATAGCGCACGCGCGGCCGCACGGAGCGCCTCGCTCCGTACGGCCGCGCGTGCGGGAGTAACAGTCCCCGGGCGGGTTACGGGTGCAGCGTAACCGCGTCGCCGTCGACGGTGACGAAGCCGTTCTGGAAGTTCTGCTGGACACCGCGTCCACCCTCGGCCGGGAACTCGTCGCCGACGGGATAGCCCAGGCGGCCGTTCTCGGCACCCTCCGCGGACCACGCGTCGAGGACCTTGCCGCGCACGGGCCACGCGCCGGTGGGCTGGCTCCAGTAGATGCGGCCGTTCTCGAAGTCGGCGACGCGGCCGTTGTCCTTGACGACCTGCTCGCTCGAGATCGGGAACCCGAGCACTCCGCCCTCGTAGCCGAGCTGACCGTACTTGTCCATGATCATGCCCTGGACCGCGTGCGCGCCGGTCTGCTCCGACCAGTACATCGCCCCGATCTCGAAGCCCTGCACGACGCCGCGACCGTCCGGGGTTCGCGCCTCGTCGAGGACCGGGTAACCGAGAGGGCCACCTTCCCAGCCCTGGCGCTTCCACTCTTCGAAGATCGCGCCCCGCACCGGGCGCGCGCCGTGTTCGGGAGTCCAGTAGATCGCGCCGTTGCGGAAGTGGTTGTACCGGCCGCGCCCGTCCGCGGTGCCGCGTTCCTCGGTGACCGGGTAGCCGAGCGCTCCCGCGGGTCCGCCGCTGCCCTGGTAGAGCCCGCCGATCGCGCCGGCGACCGGGACGGTCACTCCGTCGGACGAGAAGACCCGCCCGAAGCGGAAGTCCTGCACGGTGCCACCGGCAACCGGGTATTCGGCGGTGAGGCAGTCGCCCAGCCACGGGCCGGCACCGGCAACGTCTGCGATGGCTCCGGCAGGCGCGCACGCCGGCTTCTCCACCTCGACACCGAGTGTGTTCGCGAGCTGCGGCCACAACTGGTGCAGCTCGAATTCCCAGTACTTCCACGTGTGGGTGCCGGAGGGCCGGTACACGATCTGCGCCGGGATACCGGTCTTCTTCAGCTTCGTCGCGAACGCCTGGGACGTCAGGCGCGACAAGATTTCGAGGCCCATGCCCGCGTAGTTGGTACTGACGCCGGGAACGCTCGACGGGTCGTCGTACGGACCGGCACTGCCGCTTCCGCTCGACACGTACAGGCTCACGCCTCGCAGCTTGTCGGCGAGGAGATACGGGTCGTGCGCCTCCCAGCCCTCGCCGCCGGGTTCACCCCACATCGCCTCCGAGTCGAACCCACCCGCATCCTGCATCGCGTAGTGGATGGCCTCGGGCATGCCGAGGGTCGTGGTGGTGAGGATGCCCGACAGCGATGCGGCGAACTGCGCGAAACCGGGGTTGCGCGCCGGGAGGAACATCGCGGCCGTGCCGCCCATCGAGAGGCCGACGACACCGCGCTTGTCCGTGCTGCGCCAGTCCTTCTCGAGGATCGGTGGGAGTTCCTTCGTCAGGAACGTCTCCCACTTGTAGTTCTGGCCGTTGTTCTGGTCCACCCAGTCCGAGTAGAAGCTGGACTGGCCACCGACCGGAAGGACGACGTTGACGTTCTTGTCGGCGAAGAACGCCTCGGCGTCCGTTTCGAGCGTCCAGCCGCTCTGGTCGTCGCGGGCGCGCATCCCGTCGAGCATGAACACGGACGGAAAGCGCTTCTCCGGCGCGATGTTCCAGTCGCGGGCGAGGAGCATCTGCACCTGGATGGGCGTTCCCATCGACGGGGAGTCGATCCACAGCGCCACGCGGCGGTCCGTGAGCCAGTCGACCGCACGCACCGTCGCACCCGACTGGTTCTGGCCGACAGGGTCGGCTTGGGTCGCGAGAGGTTGCGCGGAAGCGACCGGCACCGTGGTCATCCCGGCTGCGAGCGGTGCCACGAGCGCGGCTGCGAGCAGCCCGAGTGCACGCCGCTTCCCGCGTCCCACCGAACGTGTGCCGCTGCTCTCGGATCGTGCGCTGCCGCCCGATCTGCTCCGGTGACCGCCAAGCTGGGTTCGCATCTGCATCGCTCGCTTCCTGCGTTACCGGGCGCCCACACACGGGCGCTGCTGTGCCGGATGTCCCCCGTCCCGAACCTTGTTTGTACACGTAGGAGAGCCGGTCGCGGGGGTGCCGCGCTGTGACTGATGGGAAAATTGTTACAGAGAACGCAGCGCCGCCCACCACCGAACGGTGGTGGGC